>CAZFLF010000001.1:0-29539 GCA_964519825.1 uncultured Pirellulaceae bacterium
CTAACTGATAGTTCCCGTTCAGAATCTCATTGGCATTGACATTAGGATTGTTGGTAAATCCAGAAAACGGTCGAGCTCCAGTGATCATCTCGCCGCGTTCCGCAAACCCGATGACGAGATCGTCAATGTAGACCCCCTCGTTCGGCGCAAAACTACTGTCTGAATAATCAAACCGCAACCGCAAATTGCCCTGCTCCGCGAACGGCGCCAGGTCCACGCGGGCCTGCCGCCAGCCGGTCAACGTCGTGTCGAACAAAGGCGACACACCGGGCTGTGAGAACTGAGCCGGGCTGCTGGATCCAACGATCGTCGTGACGTTTACGGAGTTGATGACCGACACTGTAAACGTGTCCTGCCCAGCTGTCTGATCGAGGAAATAATTAAAATACAGCACCGGGAGGTCGAGGGCGGAGTACCCTTGCAAACTGAATGGATTCGATAAGAGCTCACCTGTTGCGCCCTGGGGAACGGATTGGCTGGCGCCGTCGCCAAAATAGAAACTCAGTCCAGCATTTCCACCCAGGTTCGATAGGGCGTGATTTTCCACCGACATGTGCAACGTGTAGATGGCACCGGGATTGACTCCCAAGACGGCCCCAGCGGTTACCGGATCTACTTGCTCTACGGCAATGAAATAAGTGCCCGGGTTCGCAAAGGTCGTTTCGATGAACGGGTCACGCGTCGAAGTGCTGCCGGCTTGTCCGAAGTTAATGGACGCCGTGTCGTTCGTGGCGACAACCGCACCCGTCACGTCAAAAATCGTCAACTGCAGGTCCGTGCTGGCCGGGTTCGTCAAGTCGATGTCGAAGATCCCCACACTATTGGCCACTGGCACCGTAAACGAGTAAAAATCGCGAGTTCCATTCCCCGTTCCGTCAATCGTCAAATGCGGAATCGTCCTGGAAGTGTTTTGATTCGTCGAGTTGCCGATTTCATTGCTAAACAACAAATTCCACGGGCCAAAATTGACGTTCTGCGATCCGAACTGAGAGTCATTGGGTTCCACTTCCAACAACGTTACGCCGGCACTTAGCGTCACGTCCCGGCTCAAGTCAAACGCCGGCGTCAAACCATGTCCAATATCATTCGTGCGATTCAATGTGGTCTGCCAAGAGGCTACGCCGGGAACTCCCGTGACCGGCGTCAAGAGTTCCGACACCACGGGTGCAGCGGCGGTTGACCCGCCCGAAACCCCAATATGATCTTCAGCGATTCGCAAGACAGTATTGACGGGCTCCATCCGCAGGCGCGGATTGCTGGGCTGTGAATTGGTGAATTGATCCAAGTCGCGCGGCATTTGTCCGTTCGACGTGACTGCAACGAAATAGGTACCCTCCGGCAGTTCGGCAGGACCAATCGACGGATCTTTTGGTCCAACGCTGCCGCGCGACAAGTCCGAAAGATCGGCTCCCGCCAAGGGTCCGGATCTGTCTTCCGAGATATTGGAATCCCGGCCGACCAACACCAGTCTGCGATTGGCGTCGTACACCCAGATACTGGAATTGAACCGCACGAGGGCATCCGCGCCATCCACATCCAAGACTGTCGGGAAGTGATCGCACAGATTGAATGGATCGTTGGGAGTTTGTAAGGATCCCAGCGCGCAATTCACACTGTTCGGATTCGCAATGGCGGTGTAATGGACGTCAAATCGATAGAAATCAACATCGACCGAGGAGGACACGGTGCCTGCCACACTGATCGCAGCCCGGTCGGAGGTCGCCAGGTTGCCGAGATTCTGCGGCTGATCGCCGGGGCGGATCGCATCGAGCACTAAACTATTGTTGCTGGCAAATGATCCGGTTAAATCGTCTTCCGCCGCTTCGCCCAGCAACGGTGAGTGTCGCGGGACGCCGATCAATTCGACGCCGTTGTTGGCGTAGCGAATGTCGGCATAACGAACGGTCGACCCGGGGAATTCATCCTTCTCACGCAATCGGATTTGGAATTGATAAACACCCTTAGTCAAACCATCATTACTGCGCACACGCAGATGGTAAGAACTCTTCGTGCCGGCATTGCCTGGAAGACCGATCCGCATTCCTGCATCGCGCGGATTGAGCGAATAGAAATCCTTCGGCAGGCCCGAGGCATGAGTCGCTGCATAGGGAGTCGGCGACTTTTGCAACGGATGGATCAGGTTCGGCTGAATCAACCCGGACACAAAGTCCACAGCCCCGTTAATGTTCTCGTCAATCGTGTCGTTGGACCGCGCCAGGATTTGACCGTTGGAATCCAACAACTCAATCACGGAATCCAACGCAAATAGGCTGCGGTCGATGTCCAGCCATAACTCCGTGCCGGCGGTGGCAGTGAAACTATAGACATCGATATCGTTGCGGTCGTTCAGCAGACCCTGAATCTCATATCCCATCCGGAGATTCTCATCCCCCGTTTGCTCGTTGGACGCCAAACTGCCCAGTAACTGAGCCGTATTCACGGTCGCATTCGTGCCTGGCGCCGTGATATCGGCCGATTCCATTTCGGTCACGATTTCTACGTTACGGTCGTTGCTGTCTTGGTCGAGTCGCAGACTTCGCCAATCGTTCGGACGAGGGATGGTGGCGAGGCCGTTATTGTTGGTATCGGTCTGAGGACGCTCATCGGGTTGCAACCCCGCACCGACGGTGTCGTCGTTTAACGACGTCAACACCACTGGGAAGCCCGGTTGTCCCACGACATGCACGGTGCCGCCGATCCGATCTTCGATCTCCAGGCGTCTTCCTAAAATAGTGAATCCCGCGCCGTTGTAAGCATTGCGGTTCGAGATCGCACCGTCGTCGATCATGTTGTACGAGTTATTCAGCCGTCCCGGTCCCAGCAGCTTGATGACCAGGCTCTCGGTGGAACTGCTTTGCAGCCGCAATCCTCCGTACGTGTGATGTTCGGGCACCACGACTTCATCGAACGCCCAAATACGAAACCCGTTTCGTGGATCTTGTTGATCGAATTGATTAGTCACTACGTGGACGATGTCGGTATCGTCCCACACGCTTTGCGTGGTCAATACTTCACCACGAACCACCATCGCATTCAGGGCGTTGTTGGATAGCCGGTTGTTACGAACCAACGGCCCACGGTTATCTTGGTCGCCTTCGATGGCATCGATAAACCCGGTTGATCGACCGTAGTCGACCACAGTTTCGGAGATCAACGAGTTGGCGTTGATCGTCAACACCGGCGATTGGAACGCCGGTGAGGTCCGATCGGGATCGTTCGCGGCCTTGTATTGAACGTTGTTGTCCCGGAAGGTGTTGTCAAAGATGATCGGTTGAGCACCGCGCACGAACACAGTTCCGACGCGGTTATATCCACGACCGAACCGATCCAGTGGTCCTTGTCCGCCGACACCTTCCGCATTGTTTTCGATGATGCTGTGGGCCAGACGGAACTCTGCCTGATGGACTTCCAGGACATTGACACCGGTAAACGTCCCTTCGATTTTCGAGACTCCGCCGCCATAGGCGATGACCGCGTGATCGATGCTGCCTCGACTGAGCGGTCCAAAAAACAAACCGCCCCAGTTACCAGGACGCGGCAGGGTTTGATTCACAACTTGCCGCGCGTCGTCGTTGGTATCAAACGTACCGCCAGCACCATATTTGTCGTCCGCGCGCGACGTGAAAATGACTTCCTGTCCGACTAGTCCCTCCGCGATGAACTGAGCTCCAAAGTTGGCTTCGATACGCCCGCCTTCCGACTTCACTACCGTTCCGGGATCAATCGCCAGCCGAGCGTGTGGCCGCGCGCGAATCACGCCGAAGGCGGACGGATCGAGCGTGGCATCCTCGGTGAAACCGTCATCGATATAGGTCGAACTTGTGGCGTCAATTTCCGCGATGAGCCGGTAGGGACCAATGCCGCCGACGGTACTGCGGTAGATCCGCCGCGCGACGAATTCGCCAGTCACAGCCGGCAAATTGTCGAGCCGGATGCCTCCTCCAGTGGGAGCTCCGGAGATCGAAACGGTCGTGGTCGGATCGGAAGAGGCTCCCTCGCGGCCGAGCGCGTCTACAAACACAATGCGATAATTGTAGTCGCCAATTTCCAGCGATCCGCGGGGCTGTACCGTCGAGGTTACTGGTTCGGACGGCGGTGGATCGCGCTGCAAAACCGACGACAACGTCGTGCCGCGGTCGACGAAGACGGTATCCGAACCATTGATTTCTGCCACCAGCCGATAGACACGTCCAGCCGGATCATCCGTGCGATAGATTCGCCGGCGAGTGAAATCGCCCGTGACCGGTGGCAGCTGATTGAGCTGGATCGCGTTGTTTGCTCCCGTTAGTGTGAAGCTCGCGGTCGGATTCGACGGTCGACCCTCAAAACCATTCGAATCGACAAAAGTGACCTTGTAGTCATACGTGCCCAGAGCAAGTGTTCCGCCGGTGCGCGGTGTAAAGGTCACCAGATCGACCGCCGGACGGAGGAGGTCCAAGAACGGCTCGCTGGAGCTGCCTTGAATCACCAGATTCTCCGCCAAAACATGCACGATGTCGGTGTCATCAAACCGGCCGGACACGGTCAACGGCTGCAACGAATTCCCAGCAGGAGTTTCAATCTTGATGAATAGACCATTCGTCGAATTGTTAATCAGTGTGTTGGAGTGGATCTCAGGCCCAACGCGCTCGTAGTCCGATGTAAATGTCCCGGCGGTTTGGTAGCGCGGCGAATGGAAATTGGTTTCGTCGAAACTGTTCGGGGAGGCCGACATGGCTGAGTCGGCGCTCTCGGTGATGCGATTGAATGAAATGGTCGGACGAACGTCCAACATTTGTATTGGATTGACGACTTGCTGGTTGCCGTCGATTACGACACCGCCGCCACCGCCATAGCGGATGTCGGCGTGGTTGACATAATTCAGAAAGATGCCGTCGTTCTCCAAATTCGGTCGCGACTCGGCGTCGTCCAAATCGGCGCGGAACATCAGTCCGCCCCAGTCGCCTCGAGCTGGAACGGTCGGCGACGAGGTCGTATCGCGCCCCACGGACTCGTCCAACCAAGAAGTGAAATAGACCGACCCGGGCAACGGGTTGCCGGCGGCATCACGCAACACCGCGCCAGTCTGGGGATCGAGCAGGACCGGTGCCCCAAGAATCTGCAGCGCGCCTCCGCTACGATCGACCGTCAAGCTCGTACTGCCGACGCCGACAAAGGAACGCCGCATTTTGAACACTGCGGCGGGATCGATCATGACCGTCACGCCGCGCGGCACGGCCATTTCTGTGCCATCACTCAGTGGGCCTGGCAACGTGCCGAATCCAATTTCGTAGGCGAAGTTGTCGTTGATGGTCCCCACATTTCCGTCTGATCCGCCGTTCCCAACGATCCGCACGATGTCGCCCGGATGCGCTGCGGCAAAGGCGTTCGCAATTCCCGTCCTCGCTATATTGTTGAACGGCTTGGCGAGCGAACCGTCGGCGTTTGGATCGGCCTGTTTGTCCACGAAGATCGTCTTGCCTTCGATCACCATGCCGACGAAGCCTGAGCTCAGACTCAGCGTCCGCTCTCCGGTTAACGTCAGGCGATTCCCCGTGACGGAAACTCCCACGTTGAAGCCGGCGCCGGCGATCGCCGTGGCCAGAGCCTGGGCCAAATCGGAAGAAGTCGCAGATGTTGAAAACGAAACTCGGGTATTCCCCCCTCCACTCAGGCTATTGTTTGAATCAAATTCGAACTGCCGTACGACACCTTGGCTATTGGTAATCGAGATGACTTGCCCGTCGCGAATGGTGGAGCCGTCACCGGTGATCTCCAGAACCCGGAGCAAGGGTCGCGTCTGGAACCAGAAGCTGTGGACGCCGCCAGCCACCCCATCTCCGTCTCCGTCGAGCACGGTGAAGTCGCCATCCTTGTCACGAATGGCGTTCTCCTCTTCGACCTGAGACCGGAAATTCAAACGGAGGTCATACGATCCCTGGCTGCGCCCATTAATGCCGGTGCCCGCGACTGTCGGATCATATTGGTCGTTCCCCCGCGCGCTGACGCCGATATAGTACACGCCGGGCGACAGATTCAACTCAATATACGAGTCGCGGCTGAAGTAATCGTCATTGCGGGCGATTAATTCACGGCTGCCGTCAGCATTCTCCCGATACAGGGTCAACGTGGTGTCCAACAAGCTGGAGTTCGGCAGGCGTTCGGCAAACGTCTCCGCCGTGAAATCTCCGGCGCGCCCAGCGTCCAAATCGATCGTGAACCGGTACAAATCGATGTCGACCCCGTCCGGCCGATATAAACGTTGACCGTGGATGACATCGGCATTATCGGGGAAAATGGGCTCCGGCTCCGGGTCATTGAGGAATGGAGACGTCGCGGTGAACCTGGCCATCAACGCGGAGACGGGTAGGTCATTCGCCAACCCGAGACCCAACATGCTGCCGACGCCGACCATGGCGTTCAGGAACCAATTCGCGCCGTAGTCATCAGTCCACTGAAACCCGTTGTCCATGACCAATAAACTTTCAGCGAATCTCGGATCAACTCGGACCCGGAAATTGTTGCTCGGAAAGTTCAGGACGTCGGGTAACTGAGTACTGAGAGAATTGATATCTCCGGTGGCAACTGTGAGTCCCTCGCGAGCCGACTCGACAAACTGCACGCCCAAATACCGTCCCCATAGTTTGAACGCCTCGCGCGCGCGCTCACGCTGCTGGGCCGTAATCGCGTTGGACAGCGGAATCCCCTGGGGGTCCGAACCGTAGTCATCGCGAAAGTTGTACAGGATCGTCGTGACCCCAGGCGTGGAGTCACGTCCGTTATCCTGAAAATCGTTATTGATGTGTTGTTCGACACCGAAGCCAACCTCTTCCGGAATGTCACGATGCCCAGGCTCGTCGTTTCCGCCAGGATAATCCAGCAAGAACGGCAGCGGATCGATCGTCGACGAAATCGTCAAGCCTTGCGAGGTCTTCACGATGCCGGAGAGGCCGTCGCTCAACAATACCTGCCGATCATTGGTCAAACTGATCTGATCTCCGACGGCAGTGGCTTCAACGTTGAACGCCGCCGAATTGATTGCGGAGGCAATGCTTTCGGCTAACTCGGTCGGCGTGCTGGCGGCGGAATAAGTGATGGGTCTGGCCAACGGATCGACTTGCACACCAATGCCGTCGAAGAACTCGAATGCGACCGTGGTCCCTTGATCGTCGCGAATGCGAATCGTCTGACCGTTGTGGAATCGGTCGCCAGACTGGGTGACCCGGAGGGTGGGTCCGGCGTCAAATCGCCCCTCCAAGGTGAGCCGCAGCCCCGACACATCGACCGGAATGCGAACTGCTTGGTCGCCGGTCAACCGAATCCGATTCCCGGCGGCCAAAGCCGAAGCCTGAAACGGCGGCGCAACCGTTGGCACAATCGCTGCCGCAATCGCAGCGGCCATCTGGTTCGCGTCAAACGAAGCATGCGGAACAAACGGTACCGCCACGTGACCAGCCGCAACGCCGCGCCTTCCGGTTAATGATAGATTCGAACCGGTTGGCGCCACGTCCACGTCGCCAAGATGGACCCGCCCGTTCCCGATATCCAGCGGGCGCACGCCAGTCAGCACATTTGCGGCAACCGCAGCTGCAATGGCATTCGCCGTTTTGGCAGCGATGGTGAGAAACGTGTCCGCGATGGGACCCGTAACAAACGGAATTGGTTGGTTTCCAGGCGTGAAACTTGCGTTGCTGTCGAACTCGAACGTGACGGCCCCGGCCCCCTGGCCGACGACAAAGGTCTGGCCGTCGAGAGTCGTAACATCAAACGCCAGTCGCGTCAGCGTACTCCCGGTGACATTGACCGTCGCGCCGGGGGCGGTGGAGCGAATTTGCACTACGCCTCCACCAAAATTAGCCGTCGAGATGCCGGAAAGTCTCCCTTGCAGAACCGCTTGCCGGATCGCGTCCGCAATCAAACCACCGAGCTTATCGGCCGAGTCACCAGCCTGGAATCGGATTGGTATGCGACCGGCCACCACCGTAACCGTCGGATCAGAATCGAATTCAAAAGTCACGGAGACCGCGCCGCTGTCCGTGACAGAGAAACTCTGTCCATTAACGATGCCAGTCGCCGCCGCACCAACTACTGGGACTTGCAGTCCGAGCGGAGGGGCGATCTGTAGCGTGATTCCGCTGTCAAATTCCAACGTTCGGGTATTGTTGGGGTTGGCACTGTCGACGACTTGGATCGTTTGCCCTTCGATGAAACCAGCACCGCTGGCCGTAACCTCGAGCACCTGACCATTATCAAAGCGATTCTGGAATTGTTTGACGATCCCGTGGGCACCGCTGCTGACATCAACCTTTAGATCCCCGATCGCATCGCCGACAAAACGAATCTCGTTGCCGGCTAACACCGCGCGGACGCCAAAACTGGCGCTATTGATCGCATTCACAATGGAGTTGGCGATTTCCGCCGGCGTGTCATTGACGTCAACCGAAATACCAGTGGCAACCGCGTCGTTTTTGATGGCCGGAACATCGGTGTCAAATTCAAACTTCCGGCGAACATTGGCCGCGTCGGTGATCTCGAAGAAGTCGCCGTCGACGAACGAGATCCCGCTGCCAACAACAGCCACCACCGGGCCGACATCGGTGTCGTCGGCCAGATTCGTGGCGGTGTCGAATGAACTTCCCAGGCCACTCATCTCGAGCGGCGAGTAGGTCACCGCCCGATCCCCGACTTTGGTCGCCGCAGCTCCACCGCTGATGGAAGCCACCAGCAACTTTCTGGCCTCCGCGTGGCTGTTGACTGCCGCGACAACATCTCCCGCCGTCGACTCGTTGTTGAGGTTGGAGTTCAAATCAATCGACACGGCCTTGCCGACCACATGGACCAAAGGAGCCCCCGCCGCGCCTTGATCGTGGCGCGATACAAACACCGATATCCCTTGTTCACCCGGGCGCACGGCCGTGAACTGGATGACGACCTGATCGTCGGTGTTGAAGTCCGAGGAGATTTCCTGCACCGGGGACAACGACAATGGCGGCAACGGTGCCGCTTCGTCCGTCCCAACCCGTAAGCGGAAATTCCCTGGTCCAATCAGCACTCCATTGTCTGGGTTCAGCAATTGGTCCAAGTCTTGAGCAAAGGTCAGCGTCGCGATATCCGACGCGGGATCGTAGACCACAGTCGTCGGTTGAATTACCACGTCGTCCGTGTTTCGAACGGTGTCATTAGTAAAGATCAGCTGATAAAACTCGGGGTTCTCCGCGGATGTCGGCAGCGGACGACCGAGCCCATCGCTCTCCTTCAACAAATCGTCGTTGTTGAAGTAAACCTGGATCTGGTTGCGGGCTTGCGTTAACGCTCCTTGGTTGCGCGAAATGGGTTGTGGGACAACCGCGACAACCTGCGGACCCAAATCCAATTCAAACCGCACGGTGTCCTTCGTCGCATCGCCGTCACCGTCGTTGAGTGTCGGGACAAATGACAAAGCACCCTGACCAGGTTGCGTCGGTAGATTACGCAGCGGCGTGGCCGACCCGGCCCCCAGAATCTCGATCTGATATAGGTCGTCCGGCAACGATTCGGCAAAGCGGATCACCACTTCATTCTGACGCGGCGCGGCCCCCACACCGATAAAACCAGGAACCACGACGTCTTGCGGTTGATTGCCGATGATTCCGTCGGCTCCTCCGCGGACAATCCGAATCGCATTGAGCGTAGTCGGATCAATCTGTTGATTCTCATCGAACCGAATCGTCACTTGCCTCGGAGCTTCCGACCGGACATTGGCGCTCGGGTCGGAAAACGAAAACAGATCGCTGTTGTTCGGCTGCAAACCGGTCAACTGAGGGCCATTCGCCAACAGGCGACGGTCTTCTAATGATTCCAATAAGAGCCTGCGTTCCATCGCACGCTCGCCCTCGGAACTGGGCTTCCTCCGCTGGCGTTTCGAGACGAATTGCGCAAAACGAGATCGTCGCATAGTCATGAACCGGCCCTCACGTCACTTGGTTGTAGCCAAGGCGCGGTGTGATGGGTCTTAATCGTAAAACAGGAAATATAAACAGCTTGCGTGGCTGGTTTTTTAGCGTGGGGATTAACCATTTGTCGCAGTAAATCCCTATGCAGAGCGAAGTTTCCGTAGATTCCCTCGATTATAGTTGGGCAAGAGGTCATTGCAACAAAATGGGAGCACCCGATGCATGTATCCCAGATTGCCCAATTAATCAACTGAAGCCCCAAAGAGACTCAACAGATTTGGTGCACGTGGCTTCGCGGTCAAAGCAGACAATGGACGATTGTCGCCTCAACGAAGTTCCCATTGCTGAAGGGAACCGACGTAAGGATCAGCAAACCCGAATTCGCCCCCCCGACAATCCTTTCACTGAGTCCAAGGCGTGGACGGTACGTTTAGTGAACGCAAGTTCATAACAGCCCCTGCGAATGCCGTTCCCACTCAGCGTCGCAACCGCTGTGGGTGCAAAAAAAACCGCGAGGCTGGATCCCAGTCTCTCGCGGTTCAAAAAATTCACATTGGTTAGCGTTTCAACTTGGATAGCGATTGGCCCCTACGGCCGCTTAACCCCTCATCGCTAACACCCAGTACGCTAACACCCAGTACGCTAACACCCAGTACGCTTAACCCTTGATGCTGTACCCGTTGTGGTACTCCTTCTTGACGATGTGCATGACTTCGGGAGCATTTGTCGCCACCAAGTTCTTAGCATCCCATTCGATCTTCTTGCCGACGCCGCCTTGGTCCGCAGTCCACACTGCCAGGTTGCCGAGAAGGTTCACTTCGGTCAATGGACCAGAATAATCGGGGAAATTCGACATCGCTTGCTCGCCCCCCTTGATCGCTCGAACCCATTCTTCGAAATGTCCTGGCGATTTCGGCCATTCAACTTTCGGTGGCTCGATGCTTCCTAATAACTTCATTCCCTTTTCCGCGTAGTCGCCAGGAGCATAGAGTGAACCCTTTTCTCCAATAATCAGTGCACCTCTCGTATCCATTTCAGCGCCCTGGAGCAGAGATTCATCGGGTTTCTTTCCGCCGTCGTACCACAGCATTTTCAGCGCGGCCCGGTTACCGATGGCTGGAAATTGGAACGTAATAATCGACCACGAGGGATACGTATCTTTGTTGTGACCCGACGTCTCAGCTTGAACCGACGAAGGATCCTTCAAATCAAGCCCCATGTAGGGCATGTTCACAGTGTGGCAGGCCATATCACCAAGTGCACCGGTACCAAAATCCCACCAGCCGCGCCACTTGAATGGATGGTAGCCGGCGTTGTACGGCCGCATCTTGGCGGGGCCGATGAACAGATCCCATTTGACATTCGATGGAATCGGTTGTTCCGGGAGGCGTTCCACACCTTGGGGCCAGACAGGTCGGTTGGTCCATATATGCACTTCCTTGACGGTCCCTAGGCACCCAGTGCGAAGAACGGCGGCCATTTCGCGCAACGAGTTGTCGGCCGTGTACTGATTCCCCATCTGAGTGGCAAGTTTCTTCTCGCGAGCGACTTGACCCAACAGCCGGGCCTCTTCGATCGTGTGGGTGAGCGGCTTTTGGCAAAAGCAGTGCTTTCCCAGTCGCATGGCCATCAGCGCCGCGGGAGCGTGCGAGTGATCTGGAATGCTGACCGTGACCGCATCGATCGACTTGCCGATTTCGTCGAACATTTTGCGGTAATCGTAGAACTTCTTGGCTTTCGGGTAAGCCACACTCTTCTTGTTCAAGCTGCTGTCATCAACATCACAGATTGCCACAAGATTCCCGTTTGAACCGGCATCGCGAGAATCACTGTCTCCTTTGCCTCCCACACCAATTGACGCAAAGCTGACTTTCTCGTTCGGCGAATTACTTTCCTGAGCCGAGACACCTGCGGCTACGAAATATCCAGCGCCGATTACAGCAGACGTCTGCAAAAACTCGCGACGATTCGCACCATGATTCATTCCTGCACTCCTTGATAAACAAAGATTATTCGGTTAGGCCCTGAGCGGACTCAAGCGAGCCAACGGCTTCCCAGCGGTGGAAAGATGCTCACTCGTGGACCGTACGCAAATGCCAGCGCGCGGATCGCAGCCATGAGACTAGCCCAGTAACTCGGCGTTTGCAATTCACAACCAGATCACTGCTGGCAACTTGGCATCGGATCGCACCAGGAATTGGGGCGGGCAAATGGATCGGGGTGGTGGGCCCTTATTTTCCCAGAAGTCGACTGATCTCGGCGATCATCGCATCTTCGTCGGGAAACTGCCCGGTTTGCAGTTTCGAATAGATAAGCTGGTCATCGACGCCGACTTCAAAGCAGCCGCCACTCGACGGCTCCAATTCCACTCCGGCCAGCTTTTGTTTGAAGTGAGAAAGGGCTTTGGTCGCCAAACTGACGGCCTTAGGTTGATAGTTTCAGGCAGTGCAATAGCGAATGTGCAGCTTCATCCAAAGACCCCGACTTGGTTATTCACGTATTGGTTGTTCACTTGGTGTGTCATGGAGCGACCGATGAGAGCGGACCAAATGTCCGAACGACTCCCAGTTGGCAGGCGGCACTGTCGCACTACTTTTTCTTAGCGGGCTTCTTGGCTGTCTTTGTTGGGGATGGTTTCGCCATCGCGGCGGACTTTCTTTTCTCAACGGCACCTTTCTCAACGGCGCCTTTCTCGAAGGCCCCTTTCTTAAAGGCTTTGGTCCAATTTGACGAGTACTTGGTATTGGAACCACTATGCAAAACCGTCATGACAATTACACCCACACTTTCTTTGGTTGAAACGCGCGGCACCGATCACGGATGATCGGACATCAAGATCGGAGAGTGTATCGCCTCGACGGCAAATTTCCCAGGCGGCCGTCGTCGAACGGGTGACTCTAATGGCCGCCGTTCATGGCAGTGAACATCTTGCGATACATTTCGATCCCCGCGGGTCCGACGAGCACTACGAAGATGCCCGGAAAGATAAATAGGACCAGTGGAAAGATCAGTTTGACCGCGGTCTTGGCGGCCTTTTCTTCTGCCAGCTGCCGGCGACGCGTGCGCATCGACTCGCTTTGCACGCGCAACGCCTGGGCAATACTCGATCCGAATTTGTCGGCCTGAATAAGAATGGACGCCAACTGCCGGAGGTCTTCGACGCCGCTGCGAATGCCTAGGTCTTGCAATGCTTCGGACCGCGTTTTACCCATTTGCAATTGCAGGTTGCACAGCCCGAACTCTTCCGCGATGACGCGATAGGTGCGTTTCATTTCTTCCGCGACTTTCCGCATGGCTTGATCCAGCCCCAATCCGGCTTCGACGCAGACGACCAGCATGTCCAAGCCATCGGGCAATCCCAGGAAGATCGATTCCTTGCGCTTGGAAGCCTTGAGGGCGAGCAAAACGTCCGGGATGAAGAACAACACGCAGGCGATCGCGGCCGAGTTGAGCATCGTCTGCATTTTGGTGCCGAACATCAAAATGCCGCTGCCTCCCAGCAACAGCCCGAGCATCAGACACAGGAACTTCAATCCCAAGAAGACCGTCGACGCGTCTTGGCCGCGAAACCCGGCCTGCAATAAGCGCAACTTCAGCTTCCCGACTTCGAGCTCGGTCTTGGGCTGCAGTGCTTTCGCCAGAGCCGGCGTGGCTTTCTCGAGTACGCGCGACATTGCCTCGCCGGGATTCTTCGTCAGCTCCTCCTTGTTGCGCCGCCCGGACGGTTCGCGCCAGTCATCGAGTCGTTCTTCGGCACGGTTGCGTTTGCCGCCCCCCATCCAATCGAGTGCGATCCACGCCACCGCCATCGCGCCGACGAATGCCGCGACTGGAATCAACGCGTAGAAACTCATCGCCACGAGGAACATGACTACACCTTGATATTGATGATCTTCTTGATGACGAACGCGCCAAGCAGTTGCATCACAACCGCGAACGCCAGTAGTTGTCTGCCCAATTCATCGCGGAACAGCACCATGATGTATTCGTAGTTCAGCCGGTACATCACCACGAACAAGATCGGCGGCAGTGCGAGCAACACGATGCCGGACAATCGTCCTTCCCCCGTCAATGCCTGGATTTGGCCCCAGATCTTGAATCGCTCGCGAACTAGATGCCCGATCTTATCGAGGATCTCCGCGAGGTCACCCCCCGTTTGACGCTGCAGGGTGATGGCGGTGGCGAAAAACTTCAAATCGAGATTTGGCACACGCTCGGTCATCGTTTGGATGGCGTCTTCCAGGGGAATGCCCAGGTTTTGTTCTTCGTAGCAACGGGAGAACTCCGAGCGGATGGGTTCGGCCATTTCGTCGCCGACCAGATTGAATCCAGCGCTGAGGCTATGGCCCGCCCGCAACGCGCGGCTGATGAGTTCGAGGGCTTCCGGAAGTTGAACGCCGAATTTGGTCAAGCGGCGTTTGCGTTTGAAGAGGACAAACAGCATTGGTAAGGATCCGGCCACGAGCGCCGCCAGAGGCATCGCCCACAAAGGCGAACGGCTTACCAGGCATCCGACGGAGCCTACGACCGACAAGACAATGGTGAGCACGAGGAACTGCGTCGGCCCCAGCTTCACTCCTCCCTGTTCGAGCATTTTGCGCAAATCGCCGAAATGCGAGAACAACGCTTCTGCCAGGGTCCGCTGTTCTCCTAGCGGCTGCGCCAGCAGTGTCGGCATCTCTTGGCTGCCAATCCCCTTTCTCCCGGTCGCGGCGCCGGCCGCGGTGAGGAAATCTAGCCGATCTTCCAAATCCGTGGACGACTTGCCGCCGAACGTCATGGCCACGGCGGCGATGACCGCGGTCACAAATACAAACACGGCGATCAGAATAATGATTGGCGAAAACATGCGTCACCTGGCTAGTCTTTCAGCATGACTCGTTGACGGAATGCACTGGCGGGCAACTTTACGCCGCACGATTCCATGCGGTCCATGAAGGTGGGCCGCACGCCCGTGGCCTCGAATCTGCCGCGCGCTCGTCCGCTCTCGTCAATCCCTTCCTGGATGTACTGGTAAATGTCCTGCATGATCACCGTGTCCTGCTCCATGCCAACAACTTCGGTGATATAGGTGACGCGGCGCGATCCGCCTTGCAGACGACTGGCTTGAATGATCAAGTCGACGGCGCTGGAGATTTGCTGCCGCATCGCGCGCATCGGCATCTCGAAGCCCGACATCATGATCATGGTTTCCAATCGAGCCAGCGCATCGCGCGGGGTATTCGCGTGCAGCGTGGTGAGCGACCCGTCGTGCCCCGTATTCATGGCCTGCAACATGTCGAGTGCTTCGGGTCCGCGACACTCACCGATGATGATTCGTTCAGGACGCATACGCAGGGCGTTGCGGACGAGATCAGTGGCGGTCACCGCACCTTTGCCTTCGATGTTGGGCGGGCGAGTCTCCAAACGCACGACGTGCTCTTGCTGAAGTTGCAACTCCGCCGCGTCCTCAATCGTCACCACACGCTCATGATTGGGAATGAAGCTGGATAGGGTATTGAGCAGCGTCGTCTTCCCGGAGCCGGTCCCGCCCGACACGATCACGTTGAGCCGCGCTTTGATGGCTCCCTCCAGCAACATCACCATCTCCGGCGTGAACGCCTTGTAGTTGAGCAGATCCTCCAACTTGAGCGGATTGGCCCCGAATCGCCGAATCGACACCGCCGCGCCATCGAGCGCCAGTGGAGGAATGATCGCGTTCACGCGCGAGCCATCGGGCAATCGGGCATCGACCATCGGACTCACTTCGTCGACGCGCCGCCCGACGCGGGACACGATGCGGTCGATGATCTGCAACAGATGCTTGTTGTCACGGAATTCAACGGTGGTTTTTTCCAGCTTCCCCCGGCGCTCGACATAAATGTTCTTCGGACCGTTGATCAAGATGTCGCTGATCGTATTGTCCTTGAGCAGGAATTCCAGCGGACCGAACCCCAGCGTTTCATCGAGCACCTCTTCGATCAGCCGATCGCGCTCGCTGCGATTCAGTAACGTGTCTTCGGTGTCGCAGAGATGCTCGACCACGAGGCGAATCTCACGGCGCAGAATGTCTCCCTGAAGGTCGCCAACGCGGGTCAGGTCGAGCTTGTCCACCAGCTTGTTGTGGATGCGGCGCTTAAGGGCCTCGTACTCTTGAACCTTCGTTTGCTCCGCGGAACGGGCAGGAGGATTAACCGGTTTCATGACCATGATGAGCTTTCCACGGATTCTAAGGACCAAAATACCGGCACGTCTCAGTCAATGCCGGCCACGGAAACCAGACCGGCGGCACTGCCGCGGTCTGGCCCGATTCTTGTGAACTAAGGAAACATAGCTCACGCGAACCTGCCGTGTGGCGAATCGTCAACGGCTGTGCAAAACGTGCGTGATGGGGAGACCGTAACGACTGTGCCGAAGAAACGGCCGTAGAATTATCGCGCACGGCCGCGAGTGCGACTCACGGCGACTCGGCCGGCGGAAGGGAAGCCGTGGCGGGGGCCTTCATCAGCAACGCGTCGACGTCATTGGCGACGATCACCCCATAGTTCATTGCACCGAGCCAACCGGACATGATGATGCCGACGCTGCCGGCGTGATACAAACCCTGGATTTGCGCCGGCAAGGCGCGGCTTACGCCCAGCCCCTCGAACTTCGTGCCGAAACTCGCGCCAAGCACATGCTTGGTGTAATGCTGGAATGTTCGCGGCGTGGAAGCTTCGACGTGAGCCAGCCGCTCGCGGATGTTCGGTACATATTGATTGAGGTGCTCCAGCGTCTTCTCGATCAGGTCGCGTTTGCTGGCCTCGTATTCTTCCTCCGGCAGTTTAGCCCAATCGTCGTAATGGGCGTTGGTGCTGGAGACGATTAAACAGCGCGGCCGACCCTGAGGTCGCGTGCGCGGATAATAAAAGGAGTACGTTCGGCTGGTGATGTCGCGGCTCAAGAGCAGGTCAGTGCGAAATTCGCGGGATGTCGAAGTAAAGAATAAGTCGCCCATGCTTTCGTCCACCATTTCGTCGGGCTGCAGAGCGATGTACACCTGCGTACTGGAATTGTTCAGCCGCACCGCGCGCGCTTCCTCGACAAACTTGCGGTCGAAGTATTCTTCGCCGACAAGGCGTGAGATCGTCAGCTTGAGATTCGAGTTGGAGACAATCGCGCGGCAGCGGATCCGGCGGCCATTCACGGTAACTGCCGTCACGCGCCCACGTTCCACATGAATCTTCTCCGCAGCGCAGTGAATTCGGACATCCACCTGATTGCGGCGCAATTCCTGCTCCATGAACCCGATCAGCCGGTCCGTACCTCCTTCAAACGTAAACACTCCCTTGGACATGAAATTTGAAAAGACGATGCCGTAAGTGATCGCCGGGTCTTCCAGCGTCGAACCGTTGGCGTAGACGATCGGCTCCATCAGCAGCCGGACAACATCCTGGCGACCCGGAAAGTACTTTTCGAACAATTGCCCAGTCGTGAGGGACTGGTCGTCGTAGAAGTTCATCCCACGCGCCGCCTCGAAAAAAGCTTTCACCGTCTCGGCCGCGACGCCGAAGCGGTTCGTGAGAAGCTGCGTGAAGTCGTCGCGATTGTAGGTCGTCGTCAAGGAAAACATCGGGTTGTCAAACCGGATGCCTTTCAATGGCACGATCGAATCGGCAATCTCTTCCGACCAATAGCGGCGGCAGCTCTTGATCATGCCGTAGGGAAAGCCGTGCAGCGAAACGTCGAAGATGTGTCCACCCGGCCGCTTGAACCAGGTCGCCATCCCACCCAGCTTGTAATGCTGCTCCACCAACAGCACAGAGTTCCCGGCGCGTCCCAAAATGTTCGCTGCCGTCATTCCGGCCAAACCGCTGCCGATGACCACCACGTCGTACTGGTCTTGAGCGCCTTGGAGAAAGTCTTTGGGCATGGATGCGTCTTTTCCGCTTACGGCTTTCCGCTGTCGGCTGGCGGTGTTTTCACCCTCAGCTCCCGATCATCGCCGCGGAGCCAGCGAACGAGCATATCGAGATCGTGGTCGCCGAGCAGATTTTGCCGCGGGTTGTCGGCGTGCAGCGCGAAGGACGGCATCCGATCGTTCCCTTTTTCGCCATAAAACCGTGCGTGCTGCGGGTCGGCGATAAACGCGCGCAACCATTCGCGGGAACCGTAACCTGTGAGGTCGGGCGCGGAACCCAGCTCACCGGCGCTGTGGAACTTGTGGCAATCGGTGCAAGCCTGTTCGTTGATCGCTTTCGTGACTGCGGCACGGCCCTTCTCCAAAGAGCCATCCTTTACCAGTTGCGCGTCCTGCTCGTGCTGTCCGGGTAAGGCTGCCTCGGCGGAAAGTGCCGCAATAATCAGGTCGCGCTGTTGCTTCTGCTCAGTCGAAAGTTGCGCCAATTCGGCTGTAACAAAGCTGGCCATTTCGCCATCTTTGTG
This sequence comes from uncultured Pirellulaceae bacterium, assembly GCA_964519825.1. GTDB lineage: Bacteria > Planctomycetota > Planctomycetia > Pirellulales > Pirellulaceae > CAZFLF01. The sequence continues at coordinate 18,315 of CAZFLF010000001.1, forward strand.
CTTGGTCGCTCCGAAGCCGTCGTCGGTCAGAATATGTTTGGGATCGAGCATTCGCTGGAACCACTCCCGCGTGGCGAAACCGTGCAGATTCGGCGCTCCAAAGGGGGGCGACTTAGCATTCGGCTGCCCATCCGGCCCCACCGGCCGAACCGGTCCACGGATGCCTTTGCCGGCGGCATCGACATGCGAATGGCAGATCGCGCAATTGCGACGGAAGATGCGCGGCCCTTGAATCTCGGGATCGTTCCGTACGATGCTGACCGCCGCGCCCTCTTTCGGAATGCCGTAGAAGTCAACGAGCTGCTTCACGCGTTGGTATTCGTTCTCGGCCTGATCGCGCGCATCGTGGAAACTGACGGCCGCTTCCGTCCGCGCTTTGTGCAATTCGAGCTTCTCGGCGGATGGCGCCTTTGGATGCCGCGTGTGGTAATTGTCGTGGTCGATGGCTTCGTAGGTTAGGTAGCCCACCCCCGCCAACAGCGTGATGATGACAAGGAGATTCATCCAATGCAGATAACGCACCCGGGCAATCAGCGGCATCGCGAATAGGAACGCCATCACGGCACTCGGCACGACGATCGCGCCGACGAACTCCGACTTGAATTTCTTCAGCAGTTGGAACAGGAAGAGGAAATACCATTCGGGCCGCGCCGCGCCGTAGGATTCAGTCGGTTCCGCGGGGGGACCTAGTTCGGCCCCGTGCCGATAAATCGTCCAGCCAATCACAGCGGCCAATAGCACACCGCAGGCAACCGAGTCCTTGTAAACCTGCATTGGCCAAAAGAATTCGTCTGGACGCTTGGGCGAACTCTTGGCAGTGATTCCGTGTTTGCGAAACAGCGCCACGTGTAACGCCAGCACCGCGACGAGTAACCCCGGCAAAACTCCAGCGTGGAGGGCGAAAAAACGCGTCAGCGTGGCATGACCGTATTCCTTGCCGCCAACGACCAGCTTTTGCATGACGCCTCCTCCCGGCGGAAGGGACATCAGTTCCGTAGCCACTTTGGTCGCCCAGTAACCCTTCTGGTCCCACGGCAACAAGTAACCCGTCAGCCCCAGTCCGAGCACGATCAACATCAGCACCAAACCGAGCCAGTAGTTGATCTCGCGCGGAGCAACATACGCGCGCCACAGCACGACCTGACCGAGATGAATCGGCAACAGCATGACCATCGCCTGGGCCATGAAATGGTGCACGCCGCGTAACAGCCAGCCCCCCTGCATCTCATTTTGCAAGTAATACACGCTCTCCCAAGCATTCTGGCTGCCCGGGCTGTACGACATCCACAGGAAGATTCCGGTGACGACTTGGGTGACGAAGGCGCAAACGAGCATGCTGCCTGAAACGTAAATCCAGCTGGATCCGCCCGGTATATGCTCCATCATGGCTTTGCGGATCGACCTCTTGTACCCCGTGCGGTCATCCAACCAATCGCTGAACAAGTTTGCCACTTTGACCAGCTTTTGTTTCATCGGACGGACGGGGCGCGGCCCGATTGGGTCACCTGTTTGTCCCTGGGCCGCTCCCGTTGATCGCTGGGTTCCGCGCGGGACATCATCAAATTCGTTCTTAGCTGTCATAGGGTGGCCGTCGTGCCGTCGAGAAGATCCGCGGGGTGTTAAACAGTCGATTGCGGCGTAATCCAGTCATGCCGGCCCGCGCTGTCAACCGTGACCAGTGCCGTTCGCGGTTACGTCTTGGGAATCTTGTCGTGCCAGCCGGTATAGAAGTTCTGAAATCGGACCCAAACTTCCCCCTCGACGAGTTTCACGGGATCAATTTCGAGGTCGTCGAGATTACGCGGGCTGGGGTTCTCCATCCCGGACCCGGCCGTTCGGCGTTGGCCGTCGAGATGAAACGAACTGTTGTGACAGGGGCAAACGTACGCCTGGCCATTGCACGCGACGCTACATCCGGCGTGTGGGCAAGTGGCATTGAAGCAACGGATCTGGTCATCACCGACCCGCTGCAGAAACACCGCGCCAATCGGTTGGTTGGGCGAGAAATTCCAGGCGTCGAGTTGGTCCGCGATGACGGGAAAACGCTGGGGCATTCCGCCAACTGTGAGTGCCGTCAGGGATGCAACCCGGATGAAGCCTTCCTGGCCCCCGGTGTGGTCACTTTGTCCGCCCGATTTCGGCAATTTGGGCTGACGTAGCCACGGGTCGAGGAAAGCTGCCAAACCGATCCCGGCCGGGACCACGCCAACCAAACCGCCAATGACCCAGGCTGCCACTTTGTAAAACCAATTGCGTCGCGCGGGAATGGCTTGGTCGATGTCAGCAGTTTTCACTGCCACCCTGGGAGATGAAAGAGTCTCCGACGCCATCTTGTTCTGCTTGATCATTTGTGGATAGCTCCATGCAAATCACGGTGTTGAAGCTGGAGCGCTGCGAGGAATCCGGGGCAGCGCGAACTGGCCAGCTTCAGAACCGAGCGTACAGGCGGGGAGGATGGTAGGTGGGACTTTAGGCAGGTTCGCTTACTGTGGCGATTATGTCTTGGCCCCGCGCGAAGCGTCAAGCTCTTCGAACGCCGCTCGCACGGCCGTCAATACATTGAGTTGCGCGATTTCATGCGCGCCGGCAACGTAACCGCCAGCAGCCGCCTTGTGACCACCCCCCTGAAATTGCTGAGCCAGCCGATTGCAATCGATCTCGCAACGGCTGCGAAAGCTGATCTTAAAGCCACCCTTCGGTTGCTCCACCAAGATCACCGCGAACTGCACGTCCGAGATCGCCAGCGTCATGTTGATGGCGTCTTCCGTGTCGCTCGGCACCGCTCCGTTTCGCTCAAAGTCGTCGCGCAAGACGTAGGTATGAGCCAACCGTCCGTCCAATTCGACGGCTGTTCGCGACAGAATCACGCCACGCAATCGGACGCGACCCAGTGTGTCCTGTTCATACAGATCGCGATAGATGTCCGCCGGCGAAGCACCCGCTTGAACCAGTCGCGCTGCAATCCGATACGTGCCTGGTCCCGTCGAGCGGAAGCGAAACCAGCCGGTATCGGTTGCGATCGCGGCGAACAGCGGCATGGCTGACAACGGCGTGAGCGGTACCTGCAGCGCATCAGCGGCTTCAACGACCAAACGTCCGGTAGCTTCGGCCTGTGTGTTTTTGAATAATTCCGCTCCCAAGTCGTCCTCGCCGACGTGATGGTCGAGCACGATTCGCTGGGCCGGCAACGACCGAATCGCGTCCGCCATCGGTCCGAGTTGCACCCAGGCGCTGGTGTCAAGGATCATCACGATCTCGCGGTCGAGGAGTTGCTCGACGGGAACCGTTTGGCCGATAGCTTCGATCCGCCGTTGGGGATCAATGAAGCGAAAAACCGCCGGCGACTCCTGTCCATTGACGATTCGCACGTCTTTGCCCAGCTGGTCAAGGATCGCCGCCATGCCGAGTTCACTTCCCAAGGCATCACAATCCGGGCGGACGTGGCTGGTCAGCACGAATCGCTGGTGCGAACGGATGACTTCGGCAAAACGGGGCCAATTAATCGTCATAGAGATTTCTTCGAGACTTGGAAGTACTTTCATTCCGCGCGAGGTTCCGCGGCGATTCGCCGGGAAGTTTCCACGTCGCTGGCCAGCTGCTGCTTGAGTTCGTCCACCGACGGGAAGGGACGAATGTCGCGAAGGCGTCTCAGAAAGTCAACCTCCAGCGGCCTTCCATACAGCGACCCCGCGAACCCGATCAAGTGCACCTCGACCTTGCACCTCTGTTCGCCGAACGTGGGATTCGGGCCCAGATTAATCGCCGCGGGCCAGATGGTCTCGTCGACGAGCGCACGGCCGGCATACACGCCAGGCGCGGGAAGCAGCGTGTCGATGGCCGATACGTTGGCGGTAGGAAACCCGATTCGGCTGCCGCGCGCCTCGCCATGCGTCACGAGTCCGCGGATGCGATACGGTTGGGTCAGCATTTGTTCCGCCGCGGCGACGTCCCCCTGCCGAATGAAATCTCGCACGCGGCTGCTGGAAACATAGCCGTCGCCGATCCGCAACGGTTCGACGACCGTCAACGGAATGTGCGCGTCCGCGCACAATTCACCGAGCAACCGGACATCGCCAGCCCGGTCCCGACCAAAGCAAAAGTTCGGCCCTTCCACCATCGCGCGGGCCGCCAACCTTCCACGCACAACGCAATCGAAGAATTCCCGCGGGGTCAGCGCCAGCAGAGTTTCATCGGTCGGATACGCGATCATCGCGTCGACGCCGAGCGAATCCAGAAGTTCGGCTTTGCGTTCGGTCCAGGTGAGAGGCGGGGGTGCGGCGTCTGGGCGAAGCAGACGAACCGGATGCGGGTCAAATGTGAACACAATCGCCGGTCCACCGACCGATTGAGCTTGCGCAAGTAACTCAGCCACGATCCGCGCATGCCCGCGATGCACACCGTCGAAATTGCCGATGGTTACGGCACCGTGCAGCAAGCTCGGTGACCAGCCCGTCAAATCTCTGACAATTCTCACGGGCCGGTTCCTGCTTTCCGAAATGCCGCGGGCAAGTATCGGAGCAGGTCGCTGGCGATCATCGACACCTGGCCCAGTTCGCCCGCCGCCAGGTCGCCCGCCAAACCATGCACGTGCGCGCCGAGTCGCGCGGCGTCGAACGGCGAAAGGCCTTGGCAAATGAGCGCGACAATGATCCCCGTCAAGACGTCACCCGTGCCGCCGGTCGCCATTCCCGGGTTCCCGGTTTCATTGTGGACGGCACGCTGGCCGTCGGTGATCAGCGTGCGGTGTCCTTTCAGCAACACGACGGCATTGCAAGTCTTGGCCAACTCCGCCGCCCGCAATTCCTGATTCGCCCGCGGCGATTCATCCCCCCCCACCAACCGGCGGAACTCTCCCGGATGCGGTGTGAGGATTCGTGGGCCAGCCGGTTCGGCCAGACAATCTTTCCGCTGAGCAATCGCAAACAGCGCATCTGCGTCGACGACCATTGGTTGTGGCAGCACCGAATACATCCAGATCGCCAGATCGGCGGTCTGCGGCGAGCGACCGATGCCGGGACCACACGCGATGCAATTCGCATGATCCGCCAGCTCGCTGATCCGGTCCTTCGCAGCGACAACGAGGCGGCCTTCTAGATCACAGGGGAGTGTTGCCGTCATATACGACGGCTCGAAGGACGCAACGGTATCCAGAATCGACTCCGGAACGGCCAGTGTGACGAGCCCGGCTCCGCTGCGCAACGCCGACATGCCGGCCAGGCCAATCGCGCCGCTCATGCCGCGTGAACCGCCGACCAGCAAAGCGCGACCAAAGTCCCCCTTGTGGCTTTCCGGTGAGCGTGGAGCAAGTTTGGGAAGGGGCGCTGAATGAGACATGTTTTATAGACCTGGAGATGCGCCGGTACTGTCGACTGCACGCCGCGCACTCCGATCGGATTCCTTACGACGTTGCGAGGCGGTCGCGATCAGTCCCGCGACATAACCCCCTTTGAAACCGGCGTCGATGTTCACGACTGCCACGTTGGCCGCGCAGCTATTCAACATGCTCAACAGCGCAGCAATTCCACCGAAATTCGCTCCGTAACCCACGCTGGTCGGAACGGCGATCACCGGACAATCGACGTAGCCTCCGACAACGCTGGGCAAGGCGCCTTCCATGCCGGCAACGACCACCACGGCGTCCAAGCCGCGAAGTTGGTCCAAATGAGCAGGCAGTCGATGCGGACCGGCAACTCCAACGTCGTGGATCATCGTCGTGTCCACACCCATCCAATCCAAGGTCTCGCGAGCCTCCTCGGCAACCGGCAGATCGCTGGTCCCCGCGCTAACCACCGCGACGCGCCCGACACGTTCGGTCGACGATGGCTGGCGGGCCGGAATGCGGAAAGTGCGGGCCAACGGGTTGAACTGGCTGGTTGGAAATTGCGACAACAGTTGTTCCGCCTTCTCGCTGGAAACACGCGTCGCCAGAACCGGCGTCCCGCTAGCGAGGAGACTTTGAAAGATTCCCGCGAGCGTCTCGGCGTTCTTGCCGTCGCCAAATACGACTTCAGGGAACCCGCAGCGGTGCTGCCGATCTAGGTCGAGGGTGACAGCTTGGGATTGAGAAGTGGGCATGGGATCTGGATCGACGCATTGGCTACTCGTACATCACGACTGTCTTAATACCCTGCGGGACGCGGTGACGGTAGTGCCACAGCGAATCACGCAACGGCACGCGCTCCGTGAGCAGCGCGGCCAAGTCGGATCCTTGGGACTGCTGTAACTGCTCCAAATGCCGGAGCGCGGCCACAAAATCGCGCGGCGCGGCGTTGACCGTCCCCAAGTGAACGTGATTCCGCAAGATTGCATTCCGCATCAACACGTCGAGGTTGTGCGGGAGCGGCCGCGGCAAACGTGAACTGCCGAGCCAGACCATCACTCCGCACGTCGCCAGTGACTGCGCGGTTTCCATAAGTACCGCGTCGTTGCCGGTGCATTCCAAAATCAAGTCAAATCCATCCTGTTCGACATCGTGCGGTTCGGCCGTGAAGTGCTGCGCCGGAATGTACTTCGCCCCCAATTGTTGTGCGAGTTGCGAACGGAAGGTGTCGGCTGGGTCGCGTCCGTACACCGTCGTCGGCCAATCGAAGCAACGGCAAACCAACACGCAAGCGAATGCAATCGGCCCCTGCCCCGTGACCAGGACGCGTGGCGTTTTCTCTTGCCATGCGGACGGCCCGAGTCGACCACGTTGGAGCGCAATCGCTTCGTTGACCCCCTTTTCCGCGACGGAGAGCGGTTCGGTTAGCACGGCGACATCGGCAATTTCCGCTGGCACATGAAACAGGTATCTCGGCTCATCGAGCCAAAAGGGGAACGAGAACCCGTGCTCCAGAACGATCCCACGTTCGGTAAATGTGCCAAACGGCAACATGTCGGGACGCGGATGCGAGCGATCGAACGCGCGACGCACCACCGGAACGACAAGATCGCCCGGAGAAAAGTCGGAAACATTGCCGCCAACCTCGACAACACGCCCGAGACATTCATGCCCGAGTACAAGATGCGATTCGCCGGCGGGAACCATCGGCGAAGTTGATTCGAGGATATCGCGATCGGTCCCGCAAACGCCCAGCTCGATGGTCTGACACAGCACTTGGCCAACGTCCGGAGCGGGCGGCGACGAGTGCTCCACCAACTGCGGCTCCGAGCTGCCAGGGAATGCACCAATACCCAACATGCACGCTTGCTCCAAGTCTTACATCAGTCGGATCAGTCGGATCAGTCCGATCGTTTTTCAGTTCGCGTCCCCACCGGTCAGCTTTTCTTCCGCCTTGTCCGCCTGCCAGGCGACGGCGGTAATCAAGCGAGTCACGGAGAGCGGATCGGCGGTTTCAGCGAGCTGATTGGCCTGCACAACGACCATATCACCCGACGGAGTGCTATGGACTGCGAATGCCCCATGCACCATTTGCTGATTGAACTTCAACAGTAGCATCGCGTTTTGCGGTGAGGCCGGGCCACAAACTGAAGAATAGGCAATGACCGCATCCCCTTCTGAGTCCTTCGCTGCGAAATTGACCGTAACGGTTTGCTTCCGCAACGATCCAATTTGCACAACCATCTGCCAGACGTCTCCGCTTTCCTGAATTTGCCAGCCCGCAGAGCGGGCCACGAAGCGTACGAGTTCCTTGGGGTCTCGTGCCACCGGCGCGAGCGCATCGAAGCTCATCGTGCTCGCGGCTCCCGCCGCAGCCCCGGCGGCAGCAACTGACGCGGTAGCAACCGGAGCGGCAGCCGCCGATGGGAACGCGCCCGGCTGCTGTGAACCTTGCATGGCCTGCTGAATCATCCCGGGCATCATCATTCCGAAGCCCGCTCCCATTCCCATCCCCATCGCGTTAGCACCACCGCCACCCCCTCCGTGCTCGGCCATCTTCGCCATGCTGTTGGCGGCTTGATACATGGTGAACGCTCGCAAATCGCCGATCGCGCCCATGCTGCTGCGAGTGTCGATCGCCTTCTGGACTTCCTCCGGCGGCGTAATCGCATTAATGAAGAAGTCGACCAACTCCAATCCGTACTTCGTAAAATCGTCACTGACTTTGACGCGCGTCGCAGCGCCAATCTCATCGAACCGAGACGGCAAATCGAGCATCGCCACATTGAGCGTGCCGAGTATGTCGAGCAACCGCGAGACAATCATGTCCTTCAAATAGGTGGCGACTTCGTCGGTCGTGAACTTGCCTTGCGTGCCAATCAGGGTATTCAGCAGCACGCTGGAATCGTTGACGCGAAACGAGAACTTGCCAAAACTCCGCAGGCGCACCATGCCGAAATCCTTGTCGCGGACGGTGATCGGCTGGCGCGTGCCCCACTTTTGATCCAAAAACGTTTGCTTGCCGATGAAGTAGACGGCGGCCTGGAACGGTGATTTTTCCCAGGGGATCGTCAACAGTCGAGTAATGAACGGGACGTTCATGGTCGTCAGCGTGTGCCGCCCCGCTCCGAACCGGTCCATCGCCTTGCCGTCGCGGAAAAAGACCGCTTCCTGGTTTTCTTGCACGATGAGCTGAGCCCCGAGCTTGATGTCGGCGGAACCTTGCGCCGGATAACGGTGGACCAGCGCGCGGTTTGTTTCGTCGAAGAAATCGATGACTTCCAAACGATTGCTCATGGGAGTTTCCTTGCCGTGAAATGAACGAGGAGCCGCGAGTGTCGTCGCTGGTGACGGTTAGTTCAAGCCTTCAAGAAGTTTCGTCCGCCCGTCGATTTGCTGCCCCAACTGTTCCAGTTGCTGTTGGATCTGGGTCAACGGGGGGACCGCCGCATTTGAAGTCGATGGAAGTTGTTCGATAACGGTCACCAGTCCCTGCGCGTCGTCCAAAAGAGACAGATCGTGCTGATAGACTTGATCTAAGAGTGCCTCGTCGACGCGCACGAAATCAAAGAAGCCGCTGTACCCGCGCATCGCGCCTTTGAGACGGGACTGCAAGTGATCCAGCCGCGACCGGAGTCGTTCACACTGAGGCAATTCGTCGAGCCGGCCGGCATCCGCTAGCGACCTCTGAAAGTTGTCGAGACTGGCCTTGCACTTCTGCAGCTGATCCACAATTAGCGTTCGCGCAAGTTGATCGCTGTCGCGACGATACTCTTTTTCCAAATAGCCCTTGAAGCCGGGAATCTTGCGGAGCAGCGACTCCAACAGGTTACGTGAGTCAGCATGTCGAGAGGGATCCGCCACGATGCGCTCCTTGGAAAAGAAAATCGCCAGCTTACCGGCTCGAGAAACACCATCTGATGAGTTCTAACGCCAGTGATTCGATTCACCAGCGCGAATCTTTCCGCCACCTTTGTAACAAATCTCGGAAGCCGGTCGAGGGTTCATGCGGCCAAATCGTTTAACCGCAAGCCGCAGGCGTGCGCTGTTATGGATGGCGGGGCAGAGCGCAACGACGCCCCCGGCAGCGAATGACTAAATGACTAACGAATGACCAAGCGCCAATGACCAAGGGTAACCCGTATTTACTAACCTCTGACCTCTAACCTCTTGGTCCTTAGTCATTCGGGCAGCCGCTCGGCCACCCGCGCGCAAAGGTCAGAACGATCGGACGTTACTCAAATGCGACCGTCTTGGCGAATTTTTTCAATTCTTCCAGCTGGGCCTTTTTGGCTTCGTCGCTGAGCGGATTGCCTTTGAGATAGACTTGCCAGAACGGAGCGAAACGCTGTGAACCTTCCTTGTCGGCTTTCGCCATTTCGATCAACACCTTCAGGTCTGTCACTTTGTTATTGTCGAGGAACAGGAATTTCCATTCGGTCAGTCCCTTCAAGGGCGTGACATCGGCGACGGAATTTCCACGGAGATCGAGCGAATCAAGGTTCTTCAGGCCCGCCAGCGGTTGAACGTTGTCAATTTGGTTGCCATCCAAGTAAAGCGACCACAGCTTGCCAAGACCGGCCAGTGGAGCCAGATCTTTGATTTGATTTCCGGACAAATACAACGACCGCATCGCATCGAGCTTGGCAAGTGGAGCGAGATCGCTGATCTGATTGTTGGACAAGTGCAAGTACTGCAGCTTGTTGAGACCCTCCAACGGCTTGATGTCCTTGATCTTATTCTTGGCCAACGTCAGTGATTGGATTCCCTTCAAGTCTTTGAGCGGGGCCACATCCTCAATTTCGTTCCCTTCCAAGTCGAGCAGCGCCAGACTGCGGCATTTCTCCAGTCCAGCTAGATTCTTGACTCCTTTGTTCTTGCCTTGAATCGTCGAAATGTTGACCACATCCTCTTCAGTCAGGGGTTGGTCGTTGTTCCGCTTCTCAAATACGTACTTTCGCACCACCATTTCCAGGTTCTTATCCGGGAAAATGGTTTGAGCAGCGGCGGGGACGGTCAGAGCGAACGAACTAACGATTAACACAACGGCGGAGAGAATCTTCGTCATGAGTGGTACCTCTAGGCAATCCTTAAACTGGTGGAAACATCGGCGAGCCGCGCGGCTTGGGGAATACTCAACCGCACACAGTTGTTGGCGAAACATTCCTGCCTATTAAGGCGAGCAAATGTCTCGCTGCGGACCCTCCAGGGAATAACCGCAACTCGCGTTCAAAACAAGGCGGGTTAACTGATAAATAGAGTACTTGCTGACCCGTAACCAATCCACCCCGGCGATTCGTTTCTTGAGGTGTTTGGGGCGGACTCGCAGCACGGCCTCTACCTCCCCCGCCTTCTTGGCACTGCGGGTTACGGCCGCTATACATCTTCTGGTGTTTCCGCAACTGCGTCCCGACGAACGAACCATGCCGAGAATCTTGATTACTGCCTTCGAGCCGTACGACATTTGGTCGGAGAATTCGAGTTGGCTCGCGCTGGTAGAATTTGCCAAAGAGTTGCCAACGGCATCCCAGGTTGTCACGCGGCTTTACCCGGTCAACTTCCAATCGGTCCGCGAGCAACTCGCGAAGGATCTCGCTGATAATTTTGATTACGCACTGCATCTGGGCCAGGCGCCTGGGGCCACCTTGATTCGACTTGAGGCAATCGGAGTCAACATTGGTGGAAGCTCGAAAGATCACTCCGATACGTTTCAGCCGCTGGTGACGGACGGACCGGTTGCCTACCGAAGTGCGCTGCCGCTGACCGCGTGGGCCAAGCATTTGCGCGAATCCGGCATTCCCGCGGCCGTCTCCTACCACGCCGGCACCTACTTGTGCAATGCAACTCTCTACATGAGTCATTATTTGGCGGAGCAGCAGAAACTGCGGACGCAGACGACGTTCAT
>CAZFLF010000002.1:0-26408 GCA_964519825.1 uncultured Pirellulaceae bacterium
GTTGAACCCCGTGAGGGTCGGTTGCACGTTTTTATGCCGCCGATAGCCTTGCTGGAGGATTACCTGGAATTGGTCGCGGAGATTGAAGCCACAGCGGAAGAGTTGGGACTGCCCGTGCGGATTGAGGGGTACACTCCTCCGCACGACCATCGGCTGCGTTACTTCAAGATCACGCCCGATCCTGGGGTGATCGAAGTCAATTTGCAGCCTGCGCATAACTGGGACGAGCTGGTTCGCAATACGACGGTCTTGTATGACGAAGCGCGGCAATCGCGATTGGGAACGGAAAAGTTCATGCTCGACGGACGTCACACCGGCACGGGCGGCGGCAATCATATCGTGCTGGGGGGTGCGACAGCGGCGGAAAGCCCGTTCCTGCGGCGGCCCGATCTGCTGCGTAGCTTGGTGGCCTATTGGAACAACCGGCCCTCGTTGTCCTATTTGTTTTCTGGACTGTTTGTCGGGCCGACCAGCCAGGCTCCGCGCGCCGACGAAGCGCGGCACGAAAGCATCTATGAACTGGAAACGGCATTCCGGCAACTACCGGATAACGGGCCGACTCCACCGTGGTTGGTTGACCGCGTATTCCGCCATTTGCTCGTTGACGTAACGGGCAACACGCATCGCGCCGAGTTTTGCATCGACAAGCTCTATTCCCCCGACTCAAGCAGCGGGCGGTTGGGGCTGGTGGAATTTCGAGCGTTCGAGATGCCTCCCCATGCACGGATGAGTCTAACTCAGCAGCTTTTGGTGCGGGCATTGATCACGCGCTTCTGGCAGACTCCGTATCGCGAGCCACTCGTGCGCTGGGGCACCTCGCTGCACGACCGATTCATGTTGCCGCATTTTGTCGCTCAGGACTTTGCCGAAGTCTTACGAGAACTGCGCGATGCCGGATTTGAATTCGAATCCGATTGGTTTGACGCACATTTTGAGTTCCGTTTTCCGCGTCTCGGCCAAATCAGTCAGCAGGGAATCCAGCTCGAATTGCGGCAGGCGATCGAACCGTGGCATGTATTGGGCGAGGAGCCGGGAGGCGGCGGGACCGTGCGGTTTGTGGACTCGTCGGTGGAGCGAGTTCAGATTATGCTTCGCGGCTTGACGGAATCGCGATACGTGGTTGCCTGCGGCGGGCGGCGCGTGCCGCTGCATCCGACCAGCGTGCAAGGGGAATTTGTGGCCGGAATTCGCTATCGAGCATGGCAGCCAGAGTCCTGCCTGCATCCGACCATTGGCGTTCATGCGCCGCTGGTGTTCGACGTGTTCGACACTTGGAACGGACGCTCGATTGGCGGCTGTACTTGGCACGTAGCCCATCCCGGCGGACTCAGCTTCGAACGTTTCCCGGTCAACGCCTATGCAGCGGAAAGCCGGCGCGCATCCCGGTTCTATCCGATCGGGCACACCGGCGGTTTGCAGCCTATTCCGCCGATCGAACGAAACCGGGATTATCCCATGACGCTCGACCTGCGCCGCCCGACCGAGTTGGGAACGCTGCAAGAAGCCGCGACGAATCGACGGATGTGACGATAGACGGACGCGAAGATAGACGGACGCGAGGATAGACGGACGCGAGGATAGACGGACGCGAGGATAGACGGACGCGAGGATAGACGGACGCGAAGATAGACGGACGCGAGGATAATCGAATTCCATTGCCGACAAACGACAAGACGACCGGAACGGTGGAGCTTCCCACTCCAGGCGGACTGTTCTCCGGCTACGTTGCTCTTCCGGACAGGTACGACGAACTGGTTGCCGCGGATGGGACGCTGCGTCCACCGTGGCGACGATTTGTCCGCGGGTTGGAAGACCTCGGCCCGCAGGTCCTGCAGCAGCGCGCCGTGCAGGCGCGGCTGTTGTTGCGCGAGAACGGAGTGACCTACAACGTTTACGGCGCGCCGCAACCGCATGCGGACCGTCCCTGGGAACTTGACCTCATTCCGCTGTTGTTCCACTGGCAGGAATGGCAATCTCTGGCCGACGCGTTGACTCAACGGGTGACCCTGCTCAATCGAATCCTGGCCGACTTGTACGGTCCACAAGAGTTAGTCCGACAAGGTCTGTTGCCACCCACACTTTTGTACGGCCATCCGGGATTTCTGCTGCCGTGTCACGGTATATCGCCGCCACAAGAGATATTCCTGCATCTATATGCCGGACATTTGGCACGCCAACCGGACGGTCGGTGGATTGTGTTGGCAGATCGCACACAAGGCCCGTCAGGCGCCGGCTATGCACTAGAAAATCGATTAGTCGTGTCCCGCGTGCTTCCCACGGACTTTCAGAATCTACATGTGGAGCGGCTGGCAGGCTTTTTCATTTCGTTACGCGAGATGCTCTTCGCACTCGCTCCCCATGATCGGGACAACCCGCGAGTCGTGTTGTTAACATCGGGACCCCGCGGCGCGAATTACTTTGAAGATGTCTATCTGGCTCGCTATCTGGGATTCACGCTGGTCGAAGGGGGCGATCTAACGGTGCGCGGCAGTCGAGTTTATCTCAAAACCCTCGGCGGATTGCTCCCTGTCGATGTGATTCTCCGACGGACTCCGGACGATGAATCGGACCCGTTGGAGCTTCGCGCCGATTCGCAGCTGGGTGTTCCGGGACTGGTGCAAGCCGCTCGTTCCGGGCAGGTGGCAATTGCCAACACGTTGGGGAGCGGGCTCCTGGAAGCGCCGGCATTGATGGCGTTTCTCCCGGCAATCTGCCGCCATCTGCTGGGAGAGGAATTGCAGCTTCCGTCGGTGGAGTCGTGGTGGTGTGGCGCCCCCGAGGACCTTCGCTACGTGGAATCCCACTTGGAGGAACTGATTATCCGGCCGGCGTTCCTGCATCGCAGCGAGCGGCCGATTCCGGCGTGGGAGTTGTCCGACGAGCAGCGACGGAAATTGCTGGACCGCATCCGGGAACGCCCCGAACGTTTTGTGGCCCAAGCCAAAGTCGATCGTTCGTCGGCGCCGGTCTGGACGGATGGTATGCCGCGGCCGTGGCACGCCGGCCTGCGCGCGTTCGCGGTCGCAACGGCTGAGGGTTACAAGGTGATGCCTGGCGGCCTATCGCGTGTTTCGGCCAACGAGCATACGCTTAACGAATCGATGTCTGGGGGACAAGGGAGCAAGGACGTCTGGGTCCTCGCGGATCGCCCGGTGGCGGCCGTGTCGCTGCTCGGTCCGGCCCGAACCGCCGTCGAACTGCGACGCAGCGCCAATGACTTGCCGAGCCGAGTGGCGGATAACTTGTTCTGGCTCGGTAGGCACGTCGAGCGGGCGGAGGGTATGGTCCGCCATTTGCGCAGTATTATTCTGCGGTTAACGAGCGAACTGCAGCCCGGCGGGCTGATGGAAGTTCGATACTTGGTCGCTGCATTGCAGGAAGACGCCGCCGCGGGAGCGGCAATCGTCACAGGGGATTCCGTCGATATCACCAATGCCCTGCGAGACGAGGCCGTGTCGCTGTTGCTCGATCCGGCTCGTCCTTTGGCTTTATATCAAACCTTGCAGGCTTTGCATTGCACGGCGTCGATTGTCCGTGATCGAATTTCGGTCGACAGCTGGCGGATCGTCAATCAACTTGACCTCGATATTCTTTTTCCGTGGCCAGCCACCCGCGCCAGGTTGAGTGACGTCCTGCTGTTGCTGAACCAGATGCTGAACCTCTTGTCGGCTTTCAGCGGCCTCGGCATGGAGAGCATGACGCGGGGCGCCGGTTGGATGTTTCTGGATATCGGCCGCCGCATCGAACGAACTCTGCATACCCTGGCGCTGATCGAGCGGACGTTGGTGCCGGCCGTCGCGGAACTTATACCCATGCTGGAAGCGGTGTTGGAAATCGCCGATAGTTCGATGACGTACCGCTACCGTTACCTGACTACGTTGCAGCTTGCTCCCGTGTTGGATCTGCTGATCTCCGATGAGACCAATCCCCGGGCCGTGGCATTTCAAATGATGGCGCTTTCGGAGCACGTGCGCAACTTGCCTCAAACCGTGTCACCACTGCACGGGAACGATCCCCGACGGATCATGTTGTCCGCCCAGACAATCATGCGGTTGACCGACGTCGAGGCTTTGTGCGAAATCAATACCGACGGCGCACGGGGCAGCCTCCTGCACTTCGTGCAACAATTGACCGACCACATACGGCAATTATCCGACAGCATCACCCACGCTTACTTGGCGCACACCGGACCGTCACACCAATTGTCGGCGGTCGCTTCCACACGTCCCACATGAAGTACCAAGTCACGCACCAAACAAGCTATCGTTATGGCGGCCTGGTGACGCTCTGTCAGAACCAGGCCCATCTAACGCCGCGCAATTGCCAACGCCAGACGTGCGAGCGGGCTGAATTGACGGTCATTCCTGTCCCGACATCGCGGCACACGTGGTTCGATTATTTCGGCAACGAGGTGACGTTCTTTTCTATCGAGGAAAGTCACGCCGAACTGATTGTGACAGCGCAAAGCGTGGTTCGCTTGTCGGAACCGCACTATCCGGCATTGATTGCGACGCCATCGTGGGAAGTCATCCGTGAGCTACTGGTGCATAGCCGGGATCCCGAATTGGTGGCGGCTTCGCAGTTCACATTCGACTCGGCCCAGGTTGCTCGATCCCTTGAGGCCGCGGACTACGCACGGCCGTCGTTTGTCGCAAACCGACCGATTCTCGCTGCCGTCATGGACCTGACACGCCGGATCTTCACGGACTTCAAGTTCGATTCCCAGGCGACGAGCATTCACACGAGCACGGCGGAAGTTTTCAACAGGCGAAGGGGAGTCTGCCAAGACTTCGCGCATTTGCAGATTACGTGTTTACGATCGCTTGGTTTGGCCGCACGATATGTCAGCGGCTATCTCTTGACCGATCCACCGCCGGGGCAACCCAGACTGATCGGTTCCGACGCGTCGCACGCGTGGTTGTCGGTCTTCTGCCCGCCCCTCGGTTGGTTTGACTTCGATCCCACCAACAACGCGATGCCTCGAATGCGCCACGTCACTATCGGTTGGGGCCGCGACTACGGTGACGTCCGGCCCATTCAAGGGGTTTTCCAAGGAGGCGGACAACACACCATGTCCGTCAGCGTCGACGTTTCGCCGGCTGGTTGCTCGTAGCCGTGAACCAAACACTGAGCGCGATCAAATAGGTCCTAGGCGTCTAATAAGTCCCATATGTCCCATACGTCCCATCGAGCGTGCGAGCTACGTCACGACGGAACGGTGACGGCTACGGGCTGCTACGAGCTGCTATGGGTTCGGCGGATGCTGCGCCAGCATGGGCTGGAGTTCGTCGACGAAGTCACGGACGTCTTTGAATTCGCGGTACACGCTCGCGAACCGAACAAAAGCGACTTGATCGAGTTGCCCCAGGTGTTCCATGACCAATCGACCTAACTCCCGGCTTTCCACTTCGGTGTCGAAGTTGCCGTACACCGAGCTTTCGATCGCCGCGATGATCGAGTCAATGCGTTCGTCGCTGATCGGCCGCTTCCAACAGGCCTTGGCGATCCCGGAGCGTAGCTTCTCGCGGATGTAGGGCTCCCGCTCGTTGTGCTTTTTGATGACTTTGAGGTTCATCTCCTCGGCGCGTTCGTAGGTTGTATAGCGCCGTTTGCAGTGCAGACATTCGCGTCGCCGTCGAATCGACAAGCCATCTTCACTGGCTCGCGAGTCGATTACACGATCATTGTCGATTTCGCAGAACGGACATCGCATGGCAAGGGACCCGCTGAATCCAGGGTGTATTCCGACGGCCTGACTCGTCGTCGCGCCGCAAGATTTTCTTCGCACTGGCGAAACCCATCGTACACGCACGGCAGTGTCTGGTCGACGAGATGTTTCAGATGCTGGCCTCCGCAGTCTATAATCGCCCGCCAACTTGACGAGCGAAACAGTTGATACACGGGGGGAACGTCTATGAAATGTTCTGGTTGTGACGGCGAAGTTGCCAAAGATATTGCTTTTTGTCCCAAGTGTGGCACGAAGGTCGGCGCCGCACCGACGGGATCCCCGTCCAGTGAACAAGCCGCCGCTAGCTTGGCGCAATCTACGTCTGCCATCGACGAAGCTGAAATAAAGCTGTGGTCAGGGGGTTATTCCGCGAAAGCCATGATCGGAAGTTGGCTAGCGGCTGGTGTGGCGACGGTGTTGCTCATCGTCGGCTGTGTCGTGCTGCCGCCGGGAATCCCAGTGTTCATCGGGATCATTGCGCTGATCTGGCTGGCGTTAGGACTGGTCTTGGCTTACCGAAAATTGGGAATCCATTACGAACTGACGACGCAGCGTTTCATCCATTCGAGCGGAATCCTAACCCGGACGTCGGATCGGATTGAGACGCTCGATATCGATGATGTGACGTTTACTCAAAGTATCGTCGAGCGGATGTTCAACGTGGGTACGATCAAGTTGAGTTCCAGTGACCGAACCCACCCGGTACTGAAATTAATCGGAATCAGCGACGTAAAACGGATCGCCGACCTGATCGACGAAGCTCGGCGGAAGGAACGGCGCAGACGCGGTTTACACATTGAGAGTATCTGAAATATCTTCAGTCCAGCTCACCAAAGACGATCTTTATTTGCAAGGTCTCCACGCCACGTTCGACGTCAACAATCGCCGCATCGCCTGGATCTCTGTTAGAAATCAGCGCTTTAAGATCCAGAAAAGTGCCCACCGGTTGTCCGTCGTATTTCACAATACGGTCCTTGGGACGAAGCCCGGCTTTCTCGGCCGCAGTCCCGGGGACAACTTCGCGGACCGACCAAGGTTCCTCCTGACCGGCTGTCACGCCGAGCATCGCTCCCCGGGGACACTCGACAAGGTCGTTGAATTTATCCTTGAGTCGCTTCTCGCCATCAGGAGTCAGAGTCCGACCGGCGATCATGAGACGACTTAAGCCCTCACACTTTTCCAAGTGGGGAATCATGTCATCTCCCAAGGGAACAAACATCAGCCGCAGCGCGCGTAGTCGCTCCAAATGGGACAGTTCCTCGACCGCTTTTGCTGTCACGTTTGCGTGCTTGATTTTCACCGATTTTAATCGCGGCATCTCGCGCAAGTGACGCACCCATCCATCGGAAACCTGGGGACCAACGAGATAAACCTGTTCCACATCCCGCAACCACTTGAGGCGTTCCAAATCCTTTTCAGTCCCTTTCCAATTCGGCCCTAACTCAATCGAAAAAAACTCGGCCGAAAGATGGACGAAAGTCCATTTGTCGGCCAATTCTGGCGTCACTTGCGCACCCAGCGACCGGAAAAAATCAATCGTGCGCTCCTGGTGGACCGATTCCAGTCGCTCCCGGACCTCCGCAGCTCGCCTACCGACCGGAAGTGTGGAAGATTCCGCAACGCGAGCCAGGGCCGCAAGGACCGCTTCCAAGGTCGTAATATCGCCTTTCTCACCAATCCCTTTGAGGATCATTACGGCGCGGGTCGCCACTTCATGATCTCCGCGACTGGTAACTTGGAGGGCCGGGTCAATCGCGGACTGACCCGCGGCGATCAGCGACTGCATTGCACGATCGCGCGTGTCAAATTCGCGCGCTCCCAGCGCAGTGATCCAAGCATTCAATTCCGCAGGTGACGCGGTGGATTCGCGCGGAGGCGTGGGTTGTGCGACCACCCTGATCGGATGCGCCCCGCAGACAAGTAAGATCAGCCCGGCGAAAGTGATTCGCATGAAAAACTCGCTCCCGTGCCGCGTCCCAGCATCCTGGCTGGCAAATTGCACCAAACCTTAGCGCTGGCAGAACTATTTTCACGAGAGTCGCAGTTGGACGCCAGATGAAAACGCCCTAGAATACCCTCGATTGGGATTCCGGCCTTCTTCCGACTACCAGCATGCGACGACCTGACGGACCGACAATCTTCTTGGGTACATCGATTGCGATCGCCACTTGTTTGGGATTGTACGTCGGATTCTTCCATCAGCGCAGCCAGGCTGACAACAATTCTTCTGCACCGACGGAATTAGCCCTTCGCGATATTCCATTTGACGGACGGCAGGCGTTCGAGTATTTGCGCCAGGTCTGTCAGCTAGGTCCGCGTCCTTCCGGAAGTGCAGGAATGCAGCGACAACAGCAATTATTGACCGAGCATTTCACCAAACTCGGCGCGCGCGTTTCGCGACAAGTGATTGAGATTCGCCATCCGGAGAATGGTTCACCGGTTCCAATGGTCAATTTGGTGATGGAGTGGCATCCGGACCGCGCGGAAAGAGTCTTGTTATGCGCACACTATGACACACGGCCGTTTCCAGATCGTGACCGGGACCGGCCGCGAGGAGTATTTATCGGCGCGAACGACGGTGGAAGTGGCGTTGCACTTCTGATGGAATTGGGCCGGCACATGCCCGGGTTAGCCGGCCAGGTTGGAGTCGATTTCGTACTGTTCGACGGGGAGGAATTTGTTTTCGACGAGCGGCGTGACCGTGACTATTTCTTTATCGGCTCAACTCATTTTTCTCGGGAGTACAGCGGCAATCCTCCAGGTCACACGTATCGGTGGGGAGTGTTGTTGGATATGGTCGCGGACGCACATCTTGAACTATTCCAAGAGCGAAATAGCCTGTTGCATGCCCGGCCGCTGGTCACACAGATTTGGGGTACCGCAAGCCGCCTCGGAGTTGCCGAGTTTATACGCCGGCCTGGCCATGAGTTGCGTGACGATCATATTCCTTTGAACGAAATCGCCAAGATTCCTACCTGTGACATCATCGACTTCGACTATCCACGCCCAGGGACTCGACAATCCTATTGGCACACCGAAGCCGACACTCCGGACAAATGTTCGGCCGTTTCACTCGCCAAAGTTGGCTGGGTTCTGCTGGAATGGCTCCAGTCCGTGGAATCGCTGGGAACGAAACCTGGGAAGCAGCAGTAATCGGCGGAGGGAATCTACGGGGGTCAGCCGTTACGACCTACCGCCTTAAAAAGGTCGCTTGCAAATTTCCCAGTCTTCCCAGCAAAGCATTTCATCCCAACTTGCCGATAGTAACTCTGCTGACATTCGCTTACCTGGTTCAGCCTTCTATCGGCGCTGCGACGAGCTGCCGCGGCGCATCTGAGAAATAAGTCACCCACAATGATGGACGGAGAGAATATGCGCATCCTCGATCTAGATGATCTCAGAAAATATGTGCACACCACGATTTGCGATCACAACGAACTGGAGACCAACGTTTTCGAAGTAACTGAGAGAATTCTTGTCCGACGCGGGAGACCCTGTGGAGTATTCTTTTGTCTGCATGGTCCGCGGAGTGTCAAATTGACTGCGATTTGGGAAACCGATCGCAATTCGATCTTGTTTTATGGTTCAGCAGGCCAGCGGCTGCTCACTATCAACTTGTCTTCCGCGCCAGCGATTCAGCTGGCCGCTGCGTGACCAAACGACCCTGCGACGATGCGGATTGACAGAATCGTTAAGTGGACATATTTTCATGAGTGTCCACATGATCATATCATTCACGGAGGAGTAAAAACGATGCTGGTTCTTTCACGAAAAGAGCGAGAACGGATTCGATTAGGTGATTCGATTGTACTAACAGTAGTGCAAGTATCCGGAGATCGGGTTCGCCTTGGGGTAGAGGCCCCAGCGGACATATTGATCTTGCGGGAAGAGCTCGAGCCATTTGCTAAAACGAGTCCTGGAGATTCGGCGGCGGCTCCCGGCACCCCCTAGAATTTGGCTGTCTCAAACACATCCTGGAACCAAGCAATTTTTTTGGCGCGGACGCACGCGAGTCGAGGATAGGCTTCCCCAGTAGGCAAGCGGATGATTCACCGCGGAAGTTTCCGTCCAGTCCGCCATGAAATCAACTCACATTCAACTCCGGACCGGAATCGCGGCGGTACGCGACACTTAGCCAGATTTGTTTGCCAACAAACCTGCTCCAAGTGATCGCCCGCCGCACTCCGGTCCGGAGTCTCTCTTTGACAAGCGAAGTACCGTCGCTTATCATCCAGCTTCGTTGATCCGATGTTTTGGTTCGTTTGCCATGGCCCTTGCCATGACAGGAATCGGGTTGACCCTGCCTTAACATTCCCGCCAATAATTTTCAGGTTATGAACCGCTTGAGCAGCCCATGCTGTCAGCGCCATAATCTCGCAGATTGATCGCTGGATCGTTTGGCTCCGCTTTTGCTGGACGAATACGGTTCACCGATCGTCAGATAACAGCCTTGCTTTACGCCTTCGGATCATGCGGATCACGCCTACGGATTACGCGTTCTCAGGACTGTGGATTACGTTCGGTAAGAAAACTAGTAAGAACTTTTGATATGCTTCGGGAGTGAGTTACATCACCGCTACAGGGAGAGAGATCATGAAGTGTTCTGGAAACTCGATAGGCCGTCGTTCGTTCCTGACTGTTGGAGCGATCGGCAGCTTAGGCCTGACTTTGGCCGACTTGTTTCGGATGGAGAAGGCGCAAGCCGATCTCAAGAACTACGACTTCATCCCCGCCAAAGCCCAAAGCGTGATCCATGTGTTCCTCCCCGGAGGCATGGCACACCAGGAATCTTTCGACCCAAAGCCGTTTTCACCGATCGAATACCGGGGTGAAATGGGGTCGATCAAGACCAAGACTGGAGAGGTAGTAAGCGAAACGATTCCGAAGTTGGCGTCCATTTCGGACAAGATTGCGATTATTCGTTCGCTGACTCACGGTGAAGCGGCTCACGAACGTGGCACCCACAACATGTTCACGGGTTACAAGCCGAACCCGGCGCTGATTTTTCCCAGCTTCGGCAGCATTGTCAGTCATCAATACGGACCGCGCAACAACCTGCCTCCGTATGTTTGCGTCCCCAACCAGCCCAATGAGTTTGCGGGGAGCGGTTACTTGAGTTCCTCGTTTGGGCCTTTCAGTTTGGGTGCAGACCCGGCGGCTGGCGGATTCAAGGTGCGCGATCTCAATCTGCCTGGAAATGTCGACGAGACGCGCTTTGCTCGCCGCCGTTCGGCGCTGGAGGCGGTCAACTATTACTTTGCCCAACGCGATAAGTCCGATGCCGTCGGCGCCTTGAACACCTTTTATGATCGGGCGTACAGCTTGATTAGTTCGCCAAAGGCTCGCGAGGCATTCGACATTGAAAAGGAAGATCCCAAGTTGCGAGACGCCTACGGCCGGAATGAGGCTGGTCAGCGACTACTGATGGCGCGACGTTTGGTTGAGGCGGGTGTTCGTATGGTGAGCTTGACCTTCGGCGGCTGGGACATGCACAACAGCATCACGCCAGGGATGCGGAACCAGATGCCCCCCTTGGACAACGCGCTAACGGTGCTCATCAATGACCTGGAGCAACGTGGTTTGCTGTCCAGCACATTGATCATGGTTTCCAGCGAATTCGGTCGGACTCCGAAAATCAACGGCACCGCTGGGCGCGATCACTGGCCGAAGGTCTTTAGCGTGATGGTTGCCGGTGGCGGAGTGAAGGGGGGCCAGATTTATGGCTCCTCGGACGCCACCGCGACAGAACCTGAATCCGATCCGGTTTCTCCGGCGGACTTGGCCACGACGATGTATTACCTGATGGGCATCATCGCGGACAAGGAGATCATGGCTCCCGGCGATCGTCCCATCGAGATTGTCGACGGCGGTAATGTCGTCAAAGACTTGATTGCATAAGAAGATTGGATCAGCAACATCGGCTCGATGGCCCACGAAAGTTGCCATCGAGCCGATTTTCTCCGCCCGCTTTCCACCAGAGTTTTCCCGCCTCGATCGGTCCAAACGCCCCCTGCCCCGCGAGATCATTCCCGCGAATAAACTGGTCGCCATGGTGCGTGGAATGCACAATAGAGCAATCATGTTCGTAGCTCACTTCGCCTTCCTTCCTCTCGCCTGAAGAGGTTGCCATGTATCGCTTATGGTTGGTTATTGTCGCGCTGTGCACGCTGGTGGTCGGTCGTGTGCTGGCGGTCGAGCCCTCACTGGGGTCGATCGCGCCGTATGGCTTTCAGCGTGGCGCCGAGATTCAAGTCACGTTTGGAGGCGCTCGCTTGGGCGACGCCGAGCAACTCCTACTTTACTCGCCGGGTATCGAGACCAAAAAGATCGAGAAAGTCGACGACAACAACTGCAAAGCAACGTTGGCCGTTGCCGCCGACTGCCGTTTGGGAGTCCACGCCGTGCGCGTGCGCACCGCGACGGGAGTCAGTAACCTGCAGCTCTTTTCGGTAGGCGCTCTACCCGTCGTCGACGAGAAGGAACCGAACAGCGAATTCGCGACTCCCCAGCCGATTGCTAACAACACGACCGTGCACGGTACGGTCCAGAATGAAGATGAGGATTACTTCGTCGTGGAAGCGAAGAAGGGGCAGCGGATTGTGGCGGAGCTAGAGGGGATTCGCCT
Source organism: uncultured Pirellulaceae bacterium (assembly GCA_964519825.1). Taxonomy (GTDB): domain Bacteria; phylum Planctomycetota; class Planctomycetia; order Pirellulales; family Pirellulaceae; genus CAZFLF01. The sequence goes on from CAZFLF010000002.1 coordinate 12,354, forward strand.
CGGCAAGTCGTTTTTCGATCCTTATTTAGCGATTTTGAACGCGGCGCGATTTGAGTTATCGCGCAGTGATGACCATGCCTTGTGCCGCCAAGATTGTTTGTGTGCGATCGTGGCTCCCGAGGACGGCAAGTACATCGTACAAGTTCGTGAAAGCGCTTACGGCGGCAACGGTGCCTGCATGTATCGATTACATGTCGGGAATTTCCCACGGCCCACCGCGGTCATTCCCGCGGGTGGTCGACCTGGTGAAACGGTAGAGGTCCGATACTTTGGCGACCCTGCCGGTGTGTTTACCGCGAAAATCACCCTCCCGACGGTATTGGAGCGGCCCGAGTTCGAAGTGTTTGCGACCGACGCGAACGGCGTGGCGCCCTCCCCCAATCTACTGCGTGTTGTCGACCTCCAGAACTCGATTGAGGCCGAACCCAACGATGCCATCCAGCAAGCCACGGCAGCTACCGGACCTGGCGCGCTAAACGGTATCATCGAGAAGCCTGGCGACGTCGATTTCTTCAAGTTCACTGCCAAGGTCGGACAGCAGTTTGATATTCGGCTATTCGCTCGCAACACGCTTCGTTCGTCCCTCGATTCGGTCATGTATGTCTTGAACGCCCAGGGTGGGACGATCGCGGGCAACGATGACAGCGGTGGTCCTGATAGTTACCTGCGATTCGGCGTGCCGGCCGATGGCGAATATTTCATCATGATCCACGACCATCTCAAGGCTGGTGGCCATGACTATGCGTATCGGGTCGAGATTGCCCCAGTCAAGGCGGAATTGACGGTCGGATTGCCGGAAAAACAGCAATACATTCCAACAACGTTAACCGTTGCCAAGGGAAATCGAGCCGCCCTGCTGATCTCAGCGAGCCGGGCGAACTTTGGCGGTGATCTGGGGCTCGACATTCAAGGACTGCCGCCCGGAATGACATTTCAGGCGCCCCCCATGACCGCGAATCTTTCGATGGTGCCGGTGTTATTCAGTGCTACGGCAGAAGCTGTCACGGGCGGTGCACTGGCCGATGTCCTCGGTCGCACGACGGACCCGAAAGTCAAGGTCGAAGGCCGACTGTTGCAACGTTGCATGCTGGTCCGCGGTCAAAACAACATCGATGTTTACGGTCACGATGGCTTTCGGATGGCCACGTCCCTGGCGTCCGAGTTCCCGTTCAAGATCGAAATCGTCCAACCCAAGGTACCGATCGTTCGTAGCGGCTCGATGGAATTGAAGATTGTCGCCACCCGCACCGGTGACTTTAAAGCTCCGATTAGCGTCTCGTTCCTTTACAATCCGCCGGGCATCGGCTCTTCCGGGTCGATCGCGATTGCCGAGGGTCAAACGGAAGCTGTGATTCCCGTCACAGCGAATGGCGGCGCCGAAATTGGCAAGTGGCCGATCGTGATTGTCGGCCGGGCCGGCTACAACGGCGGCACGGTCGAGGTTGCATCGCAATTCGCCGAGTTGGAAATCGTGGATGGATTTTTCAATTTCGCGTTTCAGAAGAGTGCCGGAGAGCTTGGCAAAGAAACGGCGCTGCTCATCAAAGTGGAAAAGAAGGCCGACTTTCCTGAGACCGCGAAGATCGAATTGTTGGGCTTGCCGGCGAATACCACCACCGGCGCGCCGCTGGATTTGACGAAGGACACGGCTGAATTGGTGTTTCCGATCAAGATTGCTGAAAACGCGACGCCGAACACTTACAAATCACTGGTCTGTCGCTCCACGATCATCCGGAATGGCGAACCCATTTCGCAGACACTTGGTGCGGGCGAATTGCGTGTGGATCGTCCACCCCCTCCCAAGCCCAACGCTCCCGCCGCGGCTCCGATGCCGCAAGCGGCGGCACCACCTCCGGTTGCCGCAGCGCCACCCGCGAAGCCGTTGTCGCGATTGGAGCAACTGAGACTGCAGAAACAACAGGAACAGGCTGGGAAAAAGTAATGCCGCACGGTCGCGGCTAGTGTGACTTTTGCCAAAATATTTGCGCGGACGCCAGAGACGACTGACTCCGAGATAACGAAAGCGAAGGAGATTGCCGTGAACCTATATGGAACCGTGCGGTGGGGATTGGCCTTGTCCGCCGTGATGACCGCATCGATAGCTTCGGCCGCCGAGGTCAAGAGCATAGCGGTTTATCCGGCCGACATAAAAATGCACACCAAGCTCGCGCGCCAAGGGTTCGTTGTCGTGGCGACTCGAGACGATGGTGTGACGCTCGACGTTACGAAGGTGGCCTCTGCCAAAGTCGCGCAGCCCAACTTCGCCAAGCTCGATGGCACGATGCTGTTCCCTGTCGCCGACGGCGATACGACGCTGGAAATCGAATATGCGGGGCACAAGGCCGCCGCAACCGTGAACATCAAGGACGCGGCCGCTGACCGTCCAATCAGTTGGCATCTGGATGTGATGCCAGTCTTTATGCGTGCCGGCTGCAATACGGGTAGCTGTCACGGCGCAGCGCGGGGTAAGGATGGCTTTCGGCTGTCACTGTTCGGCTTCGATCCGCGCGGCGACTACGATCGGGTGACCCGCGAAATTGGCTTTCGACGGATCGATCTGGCGGTGCCGGAAGAAAGCTTGATGGTTGAAAAGTCGATTGGTGCGGTGCCGCACACCGGTGGCAAACGATTTGAAATTGGGAGCGAGTACAACCAGACATTGCTCCGCTGGCTGCGCGCTGGAGTGCCACAGGACGCCGGTGAGCCACCGCGCGTCGCCAAACTGGAAATCTTCCCGCAGCAGGCTGTGATTGAGGGTCAGGGGACGACGCAACAGTTCATCGCTCGGGCGGTCTACAGCGACGGAACAACGCGGGACGTGACCAACTTGGCGACATTCATCACCAGTAACGACAATTCCGCGCCGATCAGCGTCGACGGACTTGTAACCGCTGGCGCGCGGGGCGAAGCCTACGTGATGGCGCGATTTGAAACCCACACGATCGGCTCGCAGATCCTGGTTCTGCCGAAAGATTTGCAGTACACCGCGCCGCAGGTCACCGGGAACTACATCGACCAATTGGCGGGCGAGAAACTGCGAAAAATCCGTGTACTCCCTTCAGGAATATGCAGCGACGAAGAGTTTCTACGTCGAGTCACGTTGGATATCACCGGACAGCTACCGACGGAACCGGAGTATCTTGCCTATATGGCCGATGCTTCCGCGGATAAACGAGCCAAGCTGGTTGACCAGTTGCTGCAGCGCAAAGAGTTCTCGGAAATCTGGGCGATGAAATGGTCCGAACTGTTGATGATCCGGACGACGAATCAGGTCAGCTACAAGTCGATGTTTCTCTATAGCAGTTGGCTTACCGACCAGATTGCGCGCAACGTTCCGCTCGACCAAATGGTTCGCGACCTGCTTAGCGCCAGCGGCGGCACATTCAAGAACCCAGCCACCAACTACTACCAGATCGAAAATGACACGCTCAAGGTCGCCGAGAACGTGGCCCAGGTCTTCATGGGAATTCGCACGCAGTGCGCCCAGTGCCACAATCATCCGTTCGACCGTTGGACCATGGACGATTATTACAGCTTCGGTGCATTCTTCGCCCAGATCGGACGGAAACAAAGCGAGGATTATCGCGAGCTGATCGTGTTCAACAGTGGCGGCGGCGATGTCAAGCACCTCGTGGGGGGGCGCGTCATGGAGCCGAAGTTCCTGGGCGGGGAAAAGCCAGATATGAAAGGCCGCGATCGACGCGCCGTCATGTCCGAGTGGCTGACGTCCCCGGAGAATCCGTACTTTGCCACCAGCGTCGCCAATCGTGTGTGGGCTCACTTCTTCGGCCGGGGGATTATTGAGCCAATCGATGACGTGCGAATCAGCAACCCGCCGAGCAATCCGGAACTGTTCACGGCGTTGGGCAAGAAATTGGTCGAGTACAAATACGACTTTAAACAACTCGTACGAGACATCTGCAGTTCGCAAACGTACCAACGCAGTACGATCCGAAACCCGAGCAACGAGACCGACGAAAGGAACTTCGCCCACGCCAATGTGCGCCGGATCTTTGCCGAAATGATGCTGGATTGCGTCAGTCAGGTTACGAACACCAAGGATAAGTTCCAAGGTCTGCCGCTGGGTGCACATGCCGTGCAAATCGCCGATGGCAACACGGCGACGTATTTCCTCACGACTTTCGGTCGCGCGAAACGCGAGACGGTTTGCTCCTGCGAGGTGCGCACCGATCCATCGTTATCGCAGGCCCTGCACATGCTCAATGGCGACACGCTGGCTTCCAAGATCCAACAAGGAGGAATCGTGAAGTCGTTATTGGACGGAGGCAAGAAGCCGGATCAGGTAATCGAATCGTTGTACATCCGGTGTTTGTCCCGTAAACCGACACCAGATGAGATGCAGAAACTTTCTGCCGTCGTCGCCCAGGCCGCCAACCCGCTAGAGGGCTTGGAAGACATTTTTTGGGCCGTGATGAATTCCCGGGAATTTGTGTTTAATCACTAAAACCTCACGATCGGGTCGTCACGCCTCGGGCGTCGCCAGCTTCCGCAGGAAGCTGGCGCAGCCATGAGGCGAACTCGACGCCCGCCCTGTGGGAGGTATTGACCCATGAATGCTGTACTTCGCTATGTGTGCCACTCATCTTTCATTGGCTGGGTGTTGTTGTCGGCAGTGACGGTCGCCCAGGATCAGAAGCCCGCGGGCGACGCCGAAAAGGTCACCTATGATGACCAGGTGAAGGCGATCTTCCGGGAGCACTGCTTTAATTGCCACAACCAAGACGCGAAGAAGGGTGGTCTGTCGCTTGATTCCTTTGCCAAGACGCAGGAAGGCGGGAGCAGCGGCCAGGTTGTCTTCGCCGGTGATCTGGAAAGCTCGCGTCTGTGGGCGCTCGTCAGCCACGCTGAAGAGCCGAAGATGCCGCCGAATCAAGATAAGTTGGCGGAACCGAAGCTGGCGGTGATCAAGAAGTGGATCGAAGGTGGCGCCTTAGAGAACAAGGGCTCGAAGGCAGTCGTCAAGAAGAAAAAGTCGGTCGCAATGGCGGCTCCAACGGGAGCGGGCAAGCCAACGGGCCCCGCCGCAGTTCCCGAAGGATTGTTGAAGCAGCCGGTCGTCTTTTCGGAACGTGCTGGAGCGGTTACCGCGATTGCCTCAAGTCCATGGTCTCCGCTTATCGCGGTTGCGGGTCACAAACAGATCGTCCTGTACCACACCGAAACCGGTAAGACGCTCGGCGTCTTGCCGTATCGCGAAGGAACCCCGTATGTGTTGCGGTTCAGCCGTAGCGGCGAATTGCTACTGGCCGGGGGGGGACGCGGAGGCGCGTCAGGCCAAGTCGTTGTGTTTAACGTGCGCACCGGTAAGCGAGTTGTCACGGTTGGCGATGAGCTCGATGCCGTGTTGGCCGCCGATATTAGTAGCGATCACAAATTCATTGCGCTCGGCGGTCCTCAAAAGATGTTGCGCATCTATTCCACCGAGACTGGCGAATTGGTGCATAGCATCAAGAAGCACACCGACTGGATCTATGCTCTTGAATTCAGCCCCGACGGCGTGCTGCTGGCGACCGGTGACCGTGCGAACGGTTTATTCGTCTGGGAAGCGGAAACAGGTCAGATGTATCTCGACTTGCGCGGTCACAGCGGCGCCGTGACCGATGTCAGTTGGCGTCCCGATTCCAATTTAGTCGCGAGCGCGAGCCTCGATGGAACGGTCCGGTTATGGGAAGTGAATGACGGACGACAGGTAAAGAGTTGGGGCGCTCATGGAGGTGGTGCGACCTGCGTGGAGTACGCCCAAGATGGCCGCATCGTATCGTGCGGGATGGATCGGGTCGCCAAGACCTGGGATGGCGACGGCAACGCGCAACGAACTTTTCCAGCTTTGACAGAAGCTGCGTTGGAAGTCGCGTTTACTTTCGACGGGAAGCGGGTCATCGCCGGCGACTGGAACGGCGTCGTGAAAATGTGGGAAGTGGCCGATGGCAAGGAAGTCGGTCCCTACGCTCCGAATCCGCCGACGCTCGCGATGGTCGTTGAACGATCCACGGCCCAAGTCGTGGCGGATGAGGCTGCGTCACAGAAAGCCGCGGCGGATTTCGCCGCCGCGGAAAAGGTCGGCGCCGAACGCACTGCCGTAGCGAAGACCATGGCGGACAATTACGCCGCCGCGGTAAACGCCGTCAACACCGTCACCGCTGAAAAAGCTGCGGCCGAAAAGGCTGTTGTGGACGCTGCCGCGAAAGCGAAACAGACCCAAGATCTGTTCGCCGCCGCTCAGCAGGCGCAGACCGCTGCCACCACGGAGAAGGGGGCAGCTGAGAAGGTCGTGCAGGAAAAGATTACTGCTGCGAAAACCGCCGCCGACAAGGCGAGCGCGGACAAAGTCAATTCGGACAAGCTTGCGGCTGAGAAGACGGCTGCGGACACCGATTTGGCGAACAAAACCAAGCTCGCAACCGACGCAGCCACTGTTGCCACTGCCGCCAAGGCCGCGGCAGACAAGGCTGAGGCCGAACGAGTCGAAGCTGAAAAGGTCTTTAACGCTGAGCAAGATGCGGCGAAAAAAGAGGCCGCGAAAGTCGTGTTCGATCAGAAGGCCACCGCCGCGAAGGCTGCCGCTGACAAGGCAAAAGTCGACGCGGAAGCAGCTGCCAAAGTCGAAGCGGATAAGCAGGCCGCCACGAAGGTCGCCACGGACAAAGCGGCTGCCGCAGATGTCGCGGTGAAAGCCTACGCTGCGTCCATGCAGGCTGCCGCTGCGGCCGACGCGCAGAAGGCCGAAGCCGATAAGGTGGTTGTTGCGAAGGTCGAAGCTGAGAAGAAAGCTGTTGAGGCCACCAAGGTCGCCCAGGTTGCTGCAGAACAAGCACAGGCTGCGAAGGTCGAATCTGATAAAGTCGCCGCGGCAAAGGTTGAAGCCGTTAAAGTCGCCGACGCGAAAGTGGCTCCCGCCAAGGCGGAGATGGACAAGGCCGCAGCCGCCAAGGCCGAACAGGACAAAGTCGTCGTCGCAACGAAACAAGCCGCCGATGCCGCCAAGGTGAAAGCCGACGCCGCAAAAGCATTCGCTGTGGAAGCTGCCGCGGATCTGGCTGCCTTCCAGCAAGCCGGACCCAAGCTCATCGCCACCGTTGAACAAACACAGAAGGCAGCAGCCGAGTCCGTGGCCCGCCAACAACAGGCCGATGCGGAAAAGAAGGCGATGGAGATCGCCGCCGCGGAGAAAGTTGCGGCCGCCAAGAAAGTTGCTGATGAACTCGAAGCACTCAAGGCCAAACTCACACAGGCCATGACCGAACAGAAGCAAGCCGAGGATGTGCTTGCCGCGAAGGCCAAAGCGGCGCTAGAGGCCCAGGCAGCGGCTGAAAAAGCACAATCCGACGCCGAACAAGCGGCCGCAGACCGCGATGCCTTTGCCGCGGCGTACGGTCCAAAGTCGTAAATCGCTGCTTATTTTCCTGCCCGATAATCTTCCTGCCCGTAACCCCTGGTTGCAAACTGGCAGGAAGATTTGCGGGCAAAAACATCAGGCCCAAGCAACAGTCGGGCGCATTCTGTTCTGTGATCGCAGTAGTCTCCTTTTCTATCGAGCTTTCTGCCGTATCATTTGCTCAGGAGTCTGCGGTGCGAAATCACTTCGATTTGCTGTTAAGAAAAGGTCGTTGGGTGATCGTGTTGCGTCCAACCGCAGACGAGCTGCTCAATACGATTACTCATGCCCTCGGCTTGCTCCTCAGCATCGCGGGCTCCGCCGTGCTTCTCGGCTATGTCCTCTCCCAGGGAGATGTCTGGCGTTGCGCGGGTTGCGGAGTGTATGCCGCCGCACTGGTCGGCCTCTACGCGAGCTCGACTTTGTCGCATAGCGCTTCCCAGCCGAATTTGAAGCGACGATTCCGCATGCTCGATCAGGCGTTTATCTACCTGCTCATCGTTGGGACCTTTACCCCTTTTGCGCTGACCTATCTCCGCTCGGGTTGGTGGATGGTGTTTCTGGCGCTGATGTGGACCATCGCCTTGTTCGGATTCCTTTCCAAGATTCTGATCGCCCACCGCGTCGAGGCGGTAGCGGTATGGATCTACTTGGTATTGGGTTGGATGCCCATCATTGCTGCCGTGCCGCTTATGGGTCTCGTTCCAACTATGCCGCTCTGGTGGATGTTAATTGGCGGAATCTGCTACACGCTAGGAACCCTGTTTTTGCTGAACGACCATCGGGTCTCGCACTTCCATGCGGTCTGGCACTTGTTCGTAATCGCCGGCAGCGCCTTCCACTTTTTCGCCATCCTGAACTCCGTGGCGCGAGTGTCCTAATGCGGGTCGCGCTCGCAACCCAATGCCCAAGCATGCTCATCGGCTTTCGCGGCTTCCTGCTGTTCCGAGGCGGCGTAGCGAATGGTTGCAAACACCTGTCGCGCGGGTTATCGTGTCAGCCGATCTCTTCGTGTCGGCGCGCTCTGCGCGTCAGCGCGTACGGTAGGTAGGTAGTTCGTCACGGAGCAGCTTGAACTGGCAAGCGCAGCTGGAACTGGAGAGCGCGATTCATTCCAGGATACAAGGTGTGCCCGCAGAAACGTCGGCGGAAGAAGAGAGCGCCGCTCGATCGTCCCACCGATTCCCTCATCCAGGAGTTGCCTCAATGGCTCGAAAACTTGATCGCCGCCAGTTTCTTGCCCAGTCCACTGCCGCAACCGTGATTGCAAGCGGCTATTTTGTGAATCCGACCGCGGCGGCGGATTCCAAGTCGCCGAACGAACGGCTCAATTTGGCGGGGATTGGCGCGACGTCGCGAGCGGGTGCTAACATTCAAGAGTGCGCTAGCCAGAACATTGTGGCGATCGCCGATATCGACTCGGCGTTGTTGGAAAAAGGCTGCGTGCCGTATCCCAAAGCCCGCAAGTATCGTGACTATCGCGTGATGCTGGAGAAAGAGGCGCCGAACATCGACGCGGTGATCGTTGGCACACCCGACCATTCGCACGCTCCGGCTGCCGCGATGGCACTACGGCTGGGCAAGCACGTGTATTGCGAGAAGCCGCTGACGCACACTGTCAAAGAAGCCCGCACACTCGCCGAGTTGGCCAAGAAGAACAAACTCGTCACACAAATGGGAACGCAGATTCATGCCGGAGACAACTATCGCCGCGTGGTCGAGTTAGTCGAGAAGAATGCGATTGGTCCCATTCGTGAAGTCCACGTGTGGGCCAGTTCGGTTTACACCGGAGGCAAATTCACTACAGATAAGCCCTGTCCCCCGAACTTGGATTGGGATTTGTTCCTCGGCCCAGCACCGCAGCGACCCTACAGTGAGGGCGTACATCCATTCCATTGGCGTAAGTTCTGGGACTATGGCACCGGGACGCTTGGAGACTTTGGGTGCCACTACATGGATCTCGTTCATTGGGCACTAAAACTGCGAAATCCTGTGACTGTTCGTGCGGATGGCCCGGCCTACGAGCCCGTCAGTACCCCCGCGTGGACCATCGTTGAATATGAGTACCCAGCCCGTGGTGATCTGCCGCCAGTCAAACTGACCTGGTACGACAGCGGCAAACGACCGCCTCTTTTGGATTCGTTGAACGACAAACGAGTGAATGTGAAAGACGAATGGAAAGCAGGACAACTCTTCGTCGGTGAGCGGGGGATGATCCTGTCCGATTACGGTCAAAACCTGTTGCTGCCCGAAGACAAGTTCGTGGATTTCAAGCGCCCTGAGCCTTATATCCCGAAATCGATCGGCCATCACGAAGAATGGCTGAGCGCGATTAAGACAGGCGGGAATACGACTTGCAATTTTGACTATTCGGGCGCGCTGTCTGAAACGGTCTTGCTTGGCACGGTCGCATATCGCGCCGGCGAAAAGATCGAGTGGGACTCCGCTAACTTGAAAGTCAAGAATTCCGAGAAGGCCCAGCAACTCATTCACAAAGAATATCGCAAAGGTTGGACGCTTTAGATCGCACTTTGTCAGTTGCGGCAACAACCGGAGAACAACCATGCCACAAACCTTGAATCGTCGCCATTTCGTCTTGCAATCCACAGCCGCGGCGGCGGGCGCTACGTTGCTGAATCTAAATCTAAAATCTCTGGCCGACGAGGCGCCCTCGAACCAAGTGACAGTCGGAGTGATGGGGCTGAGTCGCGGCCGATCTTTGGCCGACAGCTTTGCCAAACAGGCGGGAGTGGTGGTGAAATATGTCTGTGACGTGGACACAACTCGAGCGGAAGCCGGCGCAAAGCTGATTGAGGGGGCGACCGGAAAAGCCGCCCAACCGATCAGTGATTTCCGGCGAATTCTCGATGATAAATCGGTTGACGCGATAATCTGCGCTGCGCCGAACCATTGGCACGCGCCGGCCACGATCTTGGGCTGCGCAGCAGGTAAGCACGTGTACGTCGAGAAACCGTGTTGTCACAATCCGCGTGAAGGCGAACTCATGATCGAGGCCGCGCGGACTCACAAACGTGCTGTGCAAATGGGCTCCCAGCGGCGCAGCGGTCCCGGCACCATTGAGGCTATACGCAAGTTGCACGAAGGAAAGATCGGCCGCGTTTACCTCGCGCGCAGCTGGTACAGCAACCAACGCGGTACGATCGGTCGCGGCCATTCAGCCGACGTTCCCGCTAATCTGAATTACGAACTTTGGCAAGGCCCGGCGCCTCGCCGGAATTACCAGGACAACGTGGTGCATTACAACTGGCACTGGTTCTGGCATTGGGGCAACGGTGAATTGGGCAACAATGGCGTCCATACCGTCGATCTATGCCGCTGGGGGCTGAATGTTGATTATCCGATTCGTGTGACCTCCAGCGGAGGCCGTTACCACTTCGACGACGATCAAGAGACTCCCGACACTCAGACCGTCTGTTTCGATTTTGAGGGGAAGAAATCGCTGGTGTGGGAGGGGCTTAGTTGCAACAAGCATCGTGCGGGATTCGTCGTGTTTTACGGCACGGAGGGGACGCTCGCGATGGAAGGGAACGGCGCGCACACCATTTACGATTCGAACGATAAAGAAGTGGAAAAGACGACCAGTACGAGTCAGGGAGACATCGAACACATCGTCAACTTTCTGGCGGCGATCCGCAATGACAAGCCATTGGAGCTAAACGCGGAGATCGCGAAGGGGCACAAGAGCACGCTGTTGTGTCATTTGGGGAACATGGCCCAGCGTGTCGGTCGCACGCTGAATTGCGATTCCAAGAACGGACACGTCTTGAACGACGAACAAGCGATGGCACTCTGGAGTCGTGAGTACGAGCCAGGCTGGGAACCGAAGGTGTGACAGCTGACTCTCAACCCGTCAACGACAGCGGCCCGGTCAAATTGACCGGGCCGCTGCTGTTCAGACGAATCGAATCCCACTTAGCCTTCCGTCATGGATGGCTCTAGCCTTTCGTAGCACAGTTGTCGCTGGCGTCACATCCGCAACTCGGCGCTGGAGAGCAGACGTTGACCGGCACTTGCGTGCAGATCACCCGCGGTACACAGCGAGTCACCGTGTATGGGACTTGCTTGCAAACCCGGTGCGGAACCTGGATCGTCTTCTGGTAGCATACTTGCTTGCAAACTGTGTATGGCACCTTTTTGACGCACGTCCGAGTTTCATACCGGCAGGTTGTGTACGGCACCTCTTTGGTGAGACATTCCTTCACCATCCGGCAGACCCGGTAGGTGATGGTCTTGGTGCAGGTTTCCGGCACCATGTGGCACACCTTGTAGTTCACCGTCTTCACCAAGTTTTCCCGTACCATGTGGCACACTTTGTAGTGAACCGTCTTGGTGCAGGTTTCCGGCACCATGCGGCACACCTTGTAGTTCACTGTCTTCACCAAGTTTTCTCGTACCATGTGGCACACTTTGTACTGAACCGTCTTGGTGCAGGTTTCCGGCACCATGCGGCACACACGGTAATTGACCGTCTTGGTGCACGGTTCGCACGTCCAGTGGCACGTGGTGTAAGGCACTTCCTTCGTGCAGGTTTCGCGTTCATATCGGACACAGTTCACTACGCGTTCCTGCACTTCCGGAATCCACACCTTCTTGCAGGTGCGGCGCGGTGGACATTGGACTTCCTCCGTATGGCACTCGCCCGGAATGTACACGCAGCAGCAACGGCAAGCGTCCCATTGCCAGCAGCCTGGTTCCTGGACGCACTTCCGCACGACCGGACCGGGGCATTCGGTCACTTGGGTTTCCCAACGACCACAGCACACCTGAATGGTCTTTGTGTAATGCACCGGCTTGCAGACGGTGTAGCACACTGTGCGGGTGTGCGACTCATAGACTGGCTTCCGCACCGTGTAGCAAATCGTTTTGCTGCAGGTTTCCCACACCGGCTTGCAGACCGTGTAGCAAATTTCCTTGCTGCAGGTCTCCCACACCGGCTTGCACACCGTGTAGCAGATGTTCTTGGAACAAGTCTCCCACACCGGCTTGCACACCGTGTAGCAGATGTCCTTGGTCCGCGTTTCCCAAACCGGTCGGCAAACCGTGTAGTTGCACGTCCGGTAGTGCGTTTCCCGAATTGGAACGCAATAGGTTTGGCAAACCTCGCGATAGCACGTCTCGGGGACGTTCTTCACGCAGTTTACCACGCGGTCCTCGTAGACCGTTTCGTAGCAGTTCTTGTAGCAAGTGTATTCACACTTGTCCCACACGACCTGCCGACATGTTTTCATGACTTGGTAACAACACTGCTTCGCGCAGCAATAGCTGGCTGGATCAGCCCCGGCACAGTGTCGATAACTGGCGGCGCCGAAGTAGGCTGCCTCTGCGGTGTTGACCGAAAGGGCCAGCCACAAGGCTGCCATAATCGGCAAACCAACAAGAGTTCTCATCTTCCGATCTCCTTTACTGACTTTCACAGTTGAACGTGGGATTCGTCTGGCGGTACGCTCGCCAAAGTCATGCTGCCCCGATCCATCGGAAGTTTCTCCCGCAACGATCCACACTGGCACCAGAGCCGTCTTGGCTCAGAGCAGTTCAATCGCTGCGGCTGAAGCCTGTGGGGAGGCAGGCTGCGTCATCTGTGACTTACCTTGCCAATTGGGCAGACCTAACACTGGCTGGTTGTCGAGAATCATCGTCAAGATAGGGTGACGGCCTGAAATGGAATGTCTGGGAAAAGGAGTGCCGTCGCGATGACTGGGGCAAATACGTTGATTCGTCACGGCGTATCGGTTGTGAGGATTGCAATAACTCAGGGCAATGGGAGAGCCGTCCTCAATGGGATGTGCGCAAGGAATTGCAAAACGATGAGATCTGCACATTTTTTGTGGCACTTTTTGACCGGGGTGTTTCAGCAACCTATGAACTCAATGAACGGCAATTTGCAGTCGCGCCAGTTCGTAACGGGCAGCGGTGCACACACCGTTCGACAGGGTTTTCGCGAACGTGTTGCGCGATGATTGAGAACGTCGACCCGGCGGCTCCGCGCAAAGCACCGAACAGTTTCTTTGACAGGGGGGATTTCTGATGAGTGGCAAACGCAGTCGTGGTTTTACACTGGTCGAGGTGTTGATCGTCGTGGTCATCATGGCGGTACTGGCGGCGGTTGTGATTCCGCAGTTCAGTTCGTCGACTGATGACGCGAAACGCAGTACGGGAGACTTCAATCTCAGTACGATGCGGTCGATCATGCAGACCTATAAGGCACAACACAATGGAGTGAACCCGGCGCACGACGCCACAGCGAAGACGCTGCCGGGGCTGATGGCCAAGACATTGGCCAACGGTACGATTGACGCAGCCGGTCCTTACGGCCCGTACCTGGTTGAGTTTCCGGACAATCCGTTTACACAGCTGAGGGTCGTCAACCTCACCACCAAGACGGTTTTGGTCGCTGGTGACGTGACCCCGGCCAACGCCGGCGGCTGGTTGTACAACGTCACAACCGGACAGTTCTTCCTGGATTCGAATCCTGGCTTCGACTTCTAGGCCTGAGCTGCGATCGAAACAAAACGCTCGCAGCCTCGCTGAGATACGAACATCGCTCCTGATCCGCCCCCCGGCTCTGGAGCGATTCGTGTTTCGAACCAGTGCTTGGTCCAACGTTGAATTGAGGGATGGGAGGGCGAGGCTCCTGCCGA
>CAZFLF010000003.1:0-26328 GCA_964519825.1 uncultured Pirellulaceae bacterium
CCACATAAGCTTTCAAAAATGTCGTATATTCGCTCGCGCTGATAGAAGGCATATAAGAAAAAGGTGAAGGCACCGGTATCTAGCCCCATCGCGCCCGTCGACAGCAAATGATCGCTGATCCGCGCCAGTTCGGAGATGATTACCCGGATGTATTTGCAGCGTGGAGTGAGATCAATGCCGAGTAACTTTTCCACTGCACCATGCCATGCGACATTGTTGGCCATTGGTGAGATGTAGTTCATCCGGTCCGTGACGGTTACATATTGGTTGTAGTCGAGGTGTTCGCCGATCTTCTCGAAGCCGGAATGCAAATATCCAATGTCCGGAACGGCGTCGATCACTCGCTCCCCCTCCAAGCGAAGCAACAATCTTAAGGTTGTATGCGTGGCGGGATGCTGCGGACCGAAATTTAACGTCCACAAGTAATCGCGTTCGCGCTCAGAGACTGGTTCTGTGAATGCTTCCGTGACAGACATGAACGTGATTCCTCGCTGGGTAAGCAACTAACCCTGTGCTCGTGACAGCACGGGGAAATTGTGTCGCTCTCCGCGCCCCTGCAATGGATAGTCCTTGCGCAGCGGATAGGCCGTGAATTCTTCAGGCATCAGGATGCGACGTAAATCGGGATGCCCTTGGAAGCGGATGCCGAACATGTCGAAGACTTCGCGCTCGAACCAATTAGCCCCCTCCCACAATGACACCACCGACGGCACCACCAGGTTCGGCTCATTGAGCATGACGCGAACCGTCAAACGTTCGTTGGTTGCGGTATTGGCTAACAAATACACCACACCGAACCGATCCGTTGCGTCGCGATACTTCAGGTAATCAACGCACGTTACGTCGACCAATAGATCGAATCCAAACTCATCGCGCAACGATTGCATCGCGGGGAAAAGCTGGCTAGCCGAAACAACGACCCGTGTCTGATCGCGAAAATCTGCTGGCGAGTTGGCGGCAAATCGACTGACCAGGGCTGCCAGGATTTCGGCTCGCAGGGGCATTGATCGAACTCCGTTTCGTGATTTCTAGCGTGACCGCAACACCGGCGATGGCGAGGATAATATCGGCAATTCCAACAGTGCGCGTTTGGGTAATTGACTCCCGCGAGTATCGAACTCCGCCCCTTGAATTGTCCCTTCGCGCTGGATCTTGTCTTGCAGATCGATGATCGCTTGGATGAGCTGCTCTGGTCGCGGTGGACATCCGGGAACGTACATGTCGACTGGAATAAAACGGTCGATCCCTTGCACGACGCAGTAGGTATCAAAGACTCCGCCCGTCGAAGCACAGGCTCCCATCGAAATGCACCATTTCGGCTCGTGCATCTGCTGCCAAATTCGCTGCAATACCGGGAGCATTTTCATAACGACTCGCCCAGCAACGATCATGAGGTCGCACTGGCGCGGGCTAAACCGAAACACCTCCGCGCCAAATCGAGACAGATCGTGCCGGCTCGCTCCCGTGGCCATTAACTCGATTCCACAACACGCCGTGGCAAATGGCATCGGCCACAGACTGTTCTTGCGGCACCAGCTGCCGAGCGCATCCAGCTGGCTGACAACGACGTTTTCGGGCAGGTCTAGCGCCACCGAAACACTCCCTTCCGCCACGCATACACGAATCCCACGGTCAACAAGGCCATAAAGACCATAACTTCCACGAACACCAACCCGCTCGCGAATTGGCGGACCTCGGGGGGTGCCTTGTTCGCAACGGCCCACGGATAGAGAAAGAGGAGTTCCACGTCGAATACGAGAAACGTGATGGCAATGAGATGGAACCGTACGTCGAAACGCCGCCGAGCATCATGGATCGGGTCCATGCCACTCTCATACGGCATCTCCTTGACTCGCCCCTGTCGCTTGGGACCAAACCGTCCGCCGATCCACAGCAACCCGACTGCAAGCGCGGTCGCAGCGGCCAGGAGGAGCAGCACGTAAAGTAGTGAACTCGGCATAAAAGTTTGTGATTCAACCTCTTACGACCGCAGAACTCGTATGGCCTTAGCCTTCGACATTGTGAAACTTGTCACAATGTTCGACAAACAAAAACCCGACGTCCCCGTCGAGTCAAGTGCGAGCATCCTATCGATGCCTTGGAATCCGGTCAATCCGCCATGCCTTGTGTCAATTCCGCTGTCCTGGCGAAACGCTGGGTCGGAGTTGATGAAGGACGAAATGACTGCAGAGGCGCGGAGGTCGCAGAGAATGCGATATGGATAGAGAATTTATTAGAAGTGTCGTGGCTCAACTTGCCACGACGCTTGCGGATTCGACGGTCGTTTGCTCGGGTTCGCTCGGCAAAAACAGGAAGTCCCCATCTCGGTAGTCGATGGTGACGGTGTGCCCGTCGGAGATATTGCCTTTGAGCAGTTCGGTGGCAAGTTGGTTTTGGATGTTCTGCTGGATGACTCGTTTTAGCGGACGAGCGCCAAACACCGGGTCGTAGCCTTCGATGGCAATCGAGTTGCGAGCGGCATCGGTAACAACCAAGGAGATATGTCGCTGATCGAGTTGCTTGGCGAGCCGTTGGAGTTGTAAGTCGACGATTCGCCGAATCTGTTCGCGTTTGAGCGGATGAAACACAATCGTCTCATCGATTCGGTTGAGGAACTCGGGGAGGAAATGCTGTCGCAACGCGTCCTTAACGGCATCGCGAATCTCGTCTTCCCGTCCACCCGTTTGCGAGATGCGCTGGATTTCTTGGCTACCGATGTTGCTCGTCATCACGATAATCGCGTTCGTGAAGTCGACAGTTTTGCCGTGGTTGTCGGTCAAGCGACCGTCATCGAGCACTTGCAGCAAAACGTTGAACACATCGCGGTGCGCTTTTTCGATTTCGTCGAGCAACACGACGCTATACGGCCGCCTGCGCACGGCTTCGGTTAGTTTGCCCCCTTCTTCGTATCCGACGTAGCCCGGAGGAGCGCCGATCAAACGGCTGACCGTGTGCTTTTCCATAAACTCGCTCATGTCAAGTCGCACCATGGCGTGTTCGTCGTCGAACATCACTTCTGCCAGCGCCTTGCACAATTCAGTTTTGCCGACACCAGTGGGTCCCAGAAAGATGAAGGAGCCAATGGGCCGGTTCGGGTCCTGCAGACCGCTGCGGCTGCGGCGCACGGCGTTTGCCACCGCTTCGACCGCTTCATGTTGGCCCACGACTCGCAGATGGAGCCGCTCTTCGAGAACCAGCAGCTTAGCGCGTTCGGTCTCGAGCATGCGAGTGATGGGAATGCCGGTCCAAGCGCTGACGACGGCCGCGATTTCATCCTCGGTAACTTCCTGGCGAAGTAACCGGCGCCCCTTGGGTTGCTTGATGGGCTGTTCGTCCTCGGTTTCAGTCCGTTGCCGGAGTTGCCGTAGTTTCACGTCCAGCTCATACAGCTTTTGATAGTCCTCCTCGGGTACGGGCAAACCTGCCGACTGTTTCTCCTTAATGGAGGCTTCCAGCTGCTCGAATTGAAGTTGGACTTGGTCGAGTTCTTTGCGGACCGATTGGATGTTCCCCATGCCGTGTTTTTCGGCATCCCATTGTTCGCGCAAGCTGGCTAGTTTCCGTTTCAACTCGACCATTTCCGCTTCAATGTCGGCCAACCTTTCTTGCGTCGACTCTTCCTTGTCTTCGGCGAGTTGCCGAGCGGCAAGCTCGAGCTGGCGCAGCCGGCGTTGGACTTCGTCGATTTCAGCGGGCACGCTTTCGAGTTCCATTGCCACGCGACTGGCGGCCTCATCGACCAAGTCGATAGCTTTATCCGGCAAGAAGCGATCGGTAATGTAGCGCTGAGACAGTTTTGCCGCGGCGACAAGCGCGGAGTCTTTGATCTTTACATTGTGGTGTGCTTCATAGCGCGCCTTGAGTCCGCGCAAAATCGTGATGGTATCTTCCACCGATGGTTCGCCGACAAAAACCGGCTGGAAGCGGCGTTCGAGAGCCTTGTCCTTTTCGATGTGCTTGCGATATTCATCGAGCGTCGTCGCGCCAATGCAACGCAACTCACCGCGTGCTAGGGCAGGTTTGAGCAAGTTGGCCGCGTCGGCGGCTCCTTCGGCCGCTCCCGCGCCCACGACTGTGTGCAGCTCGTCAATGAACAGAATGATGTTCCCGCCGGCATCTTGAATCTCCCGCAACACCGCTTTGAGCCGATCCTCGAATTCACCGCGGAATTTAGTTCCAGCGATCATGGCTCCCAGATCAAGAGCAATGACTCGTTTGTTTTTCAAGCTTTGCGGCACGTCCCCTTGAACGATTCGAAGAGCCAGCCCTTCGGCAATTGCTGTCTTGCCCACACCTGGATCCCCGATCAGCACCGGATTGTTTTTGGTGCGGCGTGACAGGACTTGTACCACGCGCCGGATTTCCTGATCGCGGCCAATGACCGGATCGAGTTTTCCTTGGCTGGCGCGTTCCACGAGATCAATCCCGTAACGCAGCAACGCCTGATACTTACCTTCGGGATTTTGGTCGGTAACTCGCGAACTACCGCGAACCGACTGCATCGCGGCCAGGAGATCGGATTCCCGTACTCCATTTGATTCGAGGAGCCGCTTCGCCTTGGTATTGCTCTTGGTCAACGACAGGAGCAAGTGTTCCGTCGAGACGAATTCGTCCTTCATCTGCGCGGCTTGCTTAGCGCTGGCTTCCAGCACCTCCTGCAGACTGCGGCTGACATTGGGCTGCGTTCCGCCGGAAACCTTCGGGAGCCGCGACAATTCGGACTCCACCATATCCTTGAGCTGTCCGAGATTGACGCCGACCTTGGTCAGCATCGGCTGCACGACCCCCTCCGATTCCGAAAGCAGGGCGCTCAACAGATGTAACACGTCTACTTCGGGATGTCCGTGTTCAAGTGCCCGTTCTTGCGCACCCGCGACCGCCTCTTGACCCTTGATGGTTAGTTTGTCGAATCGAAACGCCATCGTTGAATCCTCCGCCGATGTGTCCGGCGCGAACGCCGAGCGCAAGCCTAATCCGTGGAATAATTCGGGCTACCAACGGGCAGCCGTCCGTGAACGGTTCTCCTAGCAAATAGGGCTGGCTTACCGACTCACGATTCGGCAGCCACGAATCAACCGTGGCTGCCCCTCGCCCGATCGCCTGGCCCAGATCGCCTGGTCCCGACGTGATGCTACGATTTCACCTCGAACTCGGCATCGATGGCGTCATCGTCCCCTTTGGTCTCTTTCTTCTCGTCGCCATTCCCTTCGGGGCTGCCAGCCGCCGCGCTGGCGCCGGCCTTCTCGTAGATGACCTTGCTGAAAGCATGCGACGCCTGTTCGAGTTCTTCGACCGCCGACTTGAGCGCCTGGACGTCGTCCCCTTTAGCCTTCTCACGCGTCTTTTGGATGGCGCGTTCCAGCGGTTCTCGATCGGAATCCTTCAGTTTATCTTGGTGCTCCTTCATGAGTTTCTCAAGTTGGTAGCTCATGTTTTCCGCCTGGTTGCGGAACGTAGCAAGTTCCAGCCGCTTTTTGTCTTCGGCCGAGTGGCTTTCCGCCTCCTTCCGCATTTTTTCAATCTCGCCTTCGGAGAGCCCGGAAGTCTGCTCGATGCGCACCGAGGATTCTTTGTTTGTCCCGAGATCTTTCGCGGCGACATTCAGAATGCCGTTCTGGTCAATGTCGAACTTGACCTCGATTTGCGGTACGCCACGCGTAGCCGGTGGGATTCCTTCCAAATTGAACTCTCCGAGGAGTCGGTTGTCTTGAGCCATCGGACGTTCACCCTGGTAGACCTTGATGGTCACAGCCGTCTGACCGTCCGCAGCGGTACTAAATACCTTTTTCTTTTCCACGGGAATCGTTGTGTTGCGTTCGACTAGCGCCGTCAACACCCCACCTTCCGTTTCAATGCCGAGTGTCAGCGGTGTGACGTCGAGAAGTAGGATGTCCCGGCGATCGCCGGCCAAGACACTCCCCTGGATCGCGGCCCCAACGGCCACGACTTCATCGGGATTGACCCCCTTGTGGGGCTCTTTGCCGAAGATATCGCGAACCAACTGCTGCACCTTCGGGACGCGGGTTGAACCGCCGACCAGGACAACCTCATCGATGTCCTTCGCCGACAGTTTCGCATCCTTCATTGCTTGAATCACAGGTTTGCGGCAGCGTTCAATCAGATGATCGACGAGTTCTTCAAACTTCGCTCGCGTAATGGTCACCTGTAAATGCTTCGGACCCGACGCATCCGCCGTGATGAACGGCAGGTTGATGTCGGTTTGCGGCACAGTGCTCAATTCCTTCTTGGCCTTCTCACAAGCTTCCTGCAATCGTTGCAGCGCCATCACATCTTTGCGCAGGTCAACTCCGTGCTCTTTCTTGAATTGATCGGCGACATGGTGAATGAGCGCCGCATCGAAATCATCTCCGCCTAGGTGCCCATCGCCGTTAGTACTGATGACCTCGAAAACGCGGCCTTCACCATCGCCGGTATCGGCGACTTCCAGCACAGAGACGTCGAACGTGCCGCCGCCCAAGTCGAACACGACAATCTTTTCGTCCTTCTTTTTGTCCAATCCGTAGGCCATCGCAGCGGCTGTCGGCTCGTTAATGATACGAGCCACTTCCAGGCCGGCGATCGCGCCGGCATCTTTGGTGGCCTGACGCTGGGCGTCGTTGAAATAGGCGGGAACGGTAATGACCGCTTTGTTGACTTTGTGCCCAAGATACGACTCCGCAGCATCCTTCAATTTCCGCAGCACTTTCGCGGAGATTTCCTGCGGTGTGAACTGCTTGTCGCCGATTTGGACTTTGACATATTCCGTCGGTCCGCCCACGACCTTGTACGGGACCATCTTCTCTTCGGTCTCGACCTCGTTATGACGACGGCCCATAAATCGCTTGATGGAATACACCGTGCGAGTCGGGTTGGTTACGGCTTGCCGCCGGGCGGGTTCACCGACCAGCGTCTCGCCCTTGTCTGTAAATGCGACGACGCTGGGGGTCAGTCGATTTCCTTCGGCATTCGGAATGACCTTGACCTCGCTCCCTTCCATAATCGCGACAACGGAGTTCGTTGTGCCTAAGTCGATACCAATAATCTTCTCGCCGGAAGCCATCGTCTGCTCCTTTCGATGATACAAATTGTATTGTCGGGTCGACCGCTGATTCGGAGTGCTGCCGACCGCATAGATTCTCACGGAATTTGCCGAAAACCGGCAAGCTGCAGGTGGATCCCGGCAAAAAAGCAAAGCACATGCCAGCAGACAGGCATCTCTGCCATAGAATGCTTAAGGCCATGTTAAACAATGGTTTAAAGTTATTTCTAGGATCTGAAACCACCCACGACTACTGCTCAGTGCCAGCGATTCTGCCATTTTGACATCAATGTTGCATTCCCCTCCGAGGGACCTGCGGCAAATTGACACGCGCCCCCCGCACAGCTAAAAGAACAACTCGTCTGAACTTGCTAGCTCGCTCGCTCCCTGCATCGATCCATTCTCCAACTGGACACGAGCCGTCATGATCAAGAAGAAGAACGCCAGTCGAAGTGAGTCGCGATCCTCGGGACCCTCGGCTGGCCAGTTGGCGAAGCAACTCGATCGAACCGACCGTGAGATTCTTAGGCTGATTAACGATCGCGCGCGCACGGTGCAGCGGTTGGGGAAAGGCGACGCTGCACAGCAAGGTCCAGTCGGAGCGGCAACCTCCGATCAAGAGCATGTGCAGCAACTGATGCATGGGAACAAGGGACCTCTGGACGAACGAGCCATTCGCACGATTTTTCGCGAGATCAATAGTGCCTCGCGCGCGCTCATCAAAGTCGTGCGGGTCGTGTACTTGGGGCCGAAGTACAGCTACAGCTACCAGGCGACCATCGATCGCTTCGGTGAAGCCGGGGAGTTGTCACCCGTTGCGACGATCACGGCGGTGTTTGAGGAATTGGCGCGTGGTCAGGCCGACTACGGTGTCGTTCCGCTCGAGAATTCCACGGATGGCCGCGTCGCCGACACGATGGATATGTTTTCTCGGATACCGATCAAGATTTGTGGCGAAGTACAGTTGCGAATTCGGCATAACCTCTTGGCAAAATGCCCGCGCGATCAGATTCAAGAGGTGTACAGTAAGCCGCAAGCCTTGTCGCAGTGTCGCGATTGGATTGCAAAACACTTACCGTGGGCGCGTGCGGTGGAGATGACCAGCACTGCCGCAGCTGCTCAAGTCGCGGCCAGTAAACCTGGCGCGGCAGCCGTCGCCAGTTTGGCGGCCGCCAGCGCTTACGGTCTGGACGTCATTGCGAACGACATCGAAGACCACAAAACCAACGTCACGCGGTTTGCCATCATCGGTGGCGAGCAGCCAGCGCGCACTGGTCATGACAAGACAGCTGTTATGTTTGAAATACCCCATCGCCCGGGCGCTTTGGCCGATGTCATGTCGGTCTTCAAACGCGGGCGTCTCAACCTGACTTGGATCGAATCATTTCCGATCCATGGTAGCCGCAACGAATACATATTCTTTGTCGAATTCGAAGGGCATGACTCAGAATCCAAAGTCCGCAAAGCACTTGCGGCTCTATCGAGACGGACGGTTCGGCTGGAAGTGCTCGGATCGTATGCCAAGGGCGAACTCACTTCCTAGGCAATTCAAATTCAATTCCGAACGACTTGCTGAAGCTACCGCCTCCCTCTCCCGTCAACTCAGGTTTGGTGTGGCACTAATTGAGTTCGGAGGGTAAGAACCTCGTACCCGATTTTTGTTCGAGGGAATCGCGCAACGGAGCATACGGGCGGATGCGCAGTCCGTCGATTGAATGGTGAAAGACACCATGGCCGGGGGCCGCGAACTGGAGATGCACTAGGCCATACGGTGCCCAGTCGAAATCGATTTCGGGATGCGCGGATTGAAACGGGAGCCGAACCCAACTGCCACCTGAAGCGCCCGGTCCGCACACGACTTGAGTGGACCATCGCCCTACGAGACGGATTTCGCTGCCGCGACCGTGCGGGACCGACACCTGATCGACGCGGTGGATGGAAAATAACTCCACCGTCAGTACTCCTCGTACCGTGACTGGTTCTCCGTTGATGTCGACTGGAGTTACCAATACGCGCAGTCCATCGGTTGCTACATCCGCGTCCCAGTTTCCGAGCACGGCGTCGAACGTAGCGGCCGCAACTCGTGGCGGACTGCGTGTTTCCCTGCGAGTGGGCCCAGCTGGCGAATCTGAACCGGTTTCGCTTGGACGAATAGTAATCCGTTGCTTGGATTCAAGGTCCGATGGTTGACGCGCGGCTTCGGCAATTTGAACAAGCTCTTGCTGCGAAAGCGGCCTGTCCCCGTCAAATATGCCGGCAACGGCCCGCCAGTCGAATCCGCGCTTTACAACCGTCTCCGAGCTGCCGAACTGGAGCCACAGGCGATCCAGATTAGTCCTCGGGTCAAGCATTGCGCGCAGCTTCCTTCCGGTGGAGAGTTGGACGGTAAGAGATGGTAGTTCTCCAGCGAAAGCCTTCACCGGCGCGAAAGCCATGGTGACGATGGAAATCAGTACAAACCACGGACGATGTCGCATGTGGCACACTCATGCCTGCCATTGGGTGATCTAATAAGCCCGTTCTCGACGGGTGATGCCACACCTCATCGCAACTGACAGACCCGGACCTGCGGCATTCGGCGAGAGTTACGTATGTCGTTGGTGGATCGTGAACTACGTCGTACGGCGGGTTTCGCGGGATGCGTCGACTCGTTGTCAAAACACAACGTCGTTGCCAAATCACCACATCGTCCGGACCACATTGCCGATCGATTGAGACAGCTGTCCAATTGCGCAGTAGGCTTGCAGAGCGACGGAATGAGCAAGGTTCGTCCGGCCGAGCAAGGTTGGCAGCGGTTGACGGACTTCGGTGCGAATATTTGTCAGATAATCTCTGCAGGGGTTAAATCGCCATGAGACATCGATGGGTCGTTATTCCATGTTTGGTCCACTGCCTATTCCTGGGAACCATCAACTCAGGTCATGGTACGGAGGTGGAGCCAACTAAAACCGCTCCGTCATCTAAAGCTGCGTCCGCCCGCGATCCCAAGACGCCTGCGGTAGAAAAGACCTCGGGTGCGGGTGAGTCGAAGCTCGGTCGGATCCGTGAAGGCTCGCGACTTGTCGATCAAATCGGTGAGTTTCAAAAATCGGGAGATCAGATCAACTTCTTTGCGAAAGAGGGGAACGGCGCCGTGCGTGTCCTTGAGAACCTTGCGCTCGAGCGCGTGGCGCGAGTCTTGGACGATAACCCCACCATGCGCGTGTGGAGCGTGACTGGAACTATTACGGAATTCCGCGGCGAAAACTATCTACTGGTAACGCGCGCGGTTCTGAAGGCCCAACCGAAATCCGGTCCTCCCGTGGATCATCGAAAAGCCGAATCCGTTGACAAGAAAGAAGAGTAGCGTCGACCAAAACGGAAACGGATTTTGCCGTCACAGGCCGGAGAGAACCGCCAACGTTCTCGACGGCATCTCGCTACTGGATCATGGACCCTGAACCACTGTGCGCCGGGAATCTAGCAACGCTTTTGCAGTTTCGATACGACCGCTCGAGAGGGCCGCTAGAATCAAGGAGGTCGCTGACGCACGAATTGAACTCGCGAAGGTCGGCAAAGTTGGCGCAATCGACTCAGAAGGACCGCAAGTTGATCGCGCCGCATCCTAGCCACGCCGCCTAGGTTGACATGCCAACTGACGCGAATATCATGGTTTGCGAATTCGACACCCTGCCGAGCATTCGTCTGGGACGGCGTGTCGGGGAGTGAACTGCCAGATGCCGAATCATATTCGTTTGGAAGTGGCGGACGTCGGAGAAGTGACGGTTGTCCGCTTCAACGATCGCAAGATATTGGATGCCAATGCCATTGAAGAACTCGGTGGGGAATTGTTTGGACTAGTCGAAGTCGATAATCGCAACAGCCTTCTCCTCGATTTCATCGGCGTTGAATTTCTGTCCAGCGCGGCGCTCAACAAACTTATCATTCTCGACAAGAAGGTGAAGGCCAATGGTGGCCAATTGAAGTTGTGTTCCCTGCGCCATGAGATCGCGGAGATTTTCGCACTCACGAGACTCGACAAGCTGTTCGACATTCGTAAAGACGAGAAGTCCGCGTTGGAGGCATTTTAGTCCCCACGACTTCGCTCGGCATTCGCCCCGCAACCTTTGCTAGAGTCGGTTACCTCACTCTTCGGTTCAAACGCTCATGGCATCCGACTGGATCTGGTCGCTCGAACGAAAAATCCATAGCGATACCGACCTCGCGCGCCAGTTGCTGGATGAGCTGTTAGGACAACTCGGCGAACGCGGTTGGCCGGAAGAAGATAAGTTCGGCGTGCATCTATCGGTCGAAGAAGCACTCATGAATGCCATCAAGCATGGCAATCAACGCGATCCCGACAAGCTCGTGTTCGTAGAATGCCGACTCTCGGACGCACTTCTTTTTGTGCAGGTGGAGGACCAAGGCGACGGCTTCGATCCCAACGACGTACCCGATCCGACGCTCGATGAGAACTTGGAACTTCCCTCCGGCCGCGGCCTCATGCTCATGCGGACTTTCATGTCGCTGGTCGAGTACAACGACAAGGGTAATCGCGTCACGATGGAAAAAAAGAGATCGCCGGGAGAGTCGCCTCCGGAGTAGCCGTCTTCGGTTACGAGTCGGCAGCGATCGACTGAGGATTTCGCGTCAATCGCCTCCGTCAAATCGCGCGGCCAAGTCCTGGCAGTGGAAAACCTTCGCCGACCATTGCCCCTTCTTCCGCTCAAACGAGTACAAATTGCCCCAAACTCGAATAGTTCCGCCGCTTGTCAATTTCGCGGGAACTCGGTAACTTCAAATTACCGTCTTGTTTGAGGTGTCTCCGGATGATCGCGTCGAGCAATAATCGAAATCTACCTGATCACCAGCGAATCGTTATCACGGGGATCGGTCTAACCGCCCCGAATGGGAACAACTGGGAGGAGTTTCGGCAGTCACTGCTGGCTGGACGCAGCGGGGTCAGCAAGTACGAAATCCGATATGTCGGCGATACGCTGGCGGGGATCTGCAACTTTGAAGTCAACAAGTATCAGTCGCGCAAGGACGCTCGACGCGGTACTCGAGCCGGCAGCGTCGGGATTTACGCCTCGAACGAAGCGATTCATCACGCCGGCTTGGACTGGTCCAATATCGATAAATCACGCGTCGGCATTTATATCGGTGTCACTGAGCACGGCAATGTGGAGACCGAGAACGAAATCTACAACCTCAAGGGATTCGATTACGACACAAGCTTTTGGTCGCACCACCACAATCCGCGGACGGTGGCCAACAATCCAGCGGGTGAAGTGGCCCTGAATCTCGGCGTGACGGGACCCCATTACACAATTGGAGCGGCCTGTGCTGCAGGCAACGCGGGGTTGATTCAGGGCGCACAGATGTTGCTCCTCGACGAATGCGATCTCGCGTTGGCCGGCGGAGTCTCGGAGAGCATTCACACGTTCGGCATATTTGCTAGCTTCAAAAGTCAAGGAGCTTTGGCGACCCATGCGGAACCGGCGAAGGCCTCGCGACCGTTCGACATGCAACGAAATGGAATCGTGGTCGCGGAAGGAGGTTGCTTATTCGTGCTAGAACGGCTGGACGACGCCAAACGCCGCAGCGCGAATATCTACGGTGAACTGGTTGGTCACGCGATGAACACCGACGCCACCGACTTTGTCCTACCTAATCCCGAACGTCAGGCGCAATGCATGGAACTAGCATTGCGACGCGCGGGGTTGACCGCTGACAAAATAGACATCGTGAGCACGCACGCGACCGGTACCGATTCGGGCGACACGCAGGAATGCGAGGCGTTACGCCGGGTATTCGGTCGGACCGAACGGACTCACTTCAACAATACAAAAAGCTTCATCGGACATGCGATGGGTGCGGCCGGAGCCTTGGAATTGGCTGGCAATCTCCGCTCCTTCCAAGACGGAATATGCCACGCAACGATCAACGTCGACGAATTGGATCCGCAATGTCAGCTCCCAGGTTTGGTGTTGAACGAGCCTCGCGAGATTGGTCGTCCCCAGTACATTTTGAACAATTCGTTCGGGATGCTCGGCATCAACTCTGTCGTGATCATCGAACGCGTTTAACTGAGCCAACAAGTATCAGAGCCCGCAAGTAACTGTGCCCGCAATTAACTGAGCCCAAGAGGACATCCTGGATGACACCCGCCGAGATTCGCGTCGAGATTCTGGATATCCTTTCCGACATCGCTCCGGACGAGGATTTAGGCGGGTTGGTCGATGCCACACCGTTTCGCGAGCAGCTGGAACTCGACAGCATGGACTTTCTCGATATCGTCATGGAGCTGCGTAAGCGCCATCGCATCCAGATTCCAGAAGAGGAGTATGGCCAACTGGCCAGCATGGCGAGCACGGTGGCGTATCTCGAACCGATAATGCGTGATTTTGTAAAGAAGTGATACCTGGGGAATCAATCCGGGACCATCGGTCCGCCGATTGGTGGCCGAGGCCTCTGCGGAAGTCTTGCCGTGACAGCCTGCCGTGGAAGCGAGCCCGTGAAATACTGCCCATGAAATATTGCCAGGGAAATACCTCGCGAAGAAGTGACTTGTGAACCCGTGACGACTGGCGGGCCTTACGACACGATCATCATTGGCGCCGGGATGTCGGGCTTGGCCGCCGGAATTCGTTTAGCGCACTTCGACCAGCGCGTCGTCATTCTGGAACGCCACTATACGATTGGTGGCCTGAATTCCTTTTACCGCATGCGAGGCCGCGACTACGACGTCGGTCTTCATGCCGTGACGAATTTCACGCCGAAGGGAGCCAAACGCGGCCCGCTCGCCCGATTGCTCAAACAACTGCGATTCAAATGGGAAGACTTTGCCCTGGCGCCGCAAAGGGGGTCACAAATCGCGTTTCCGGGGGTCACGCTGAATTTTGGCAATGGCATCGAGCTGCTCGAGTCGGACATTACCAGACGTTTCCCGGCCCAGAAAGACAGCTTTCGCCGGCTGCAAGACCGCATCGTTGACTACGACGATCTGAACTACGAACACTATCAACTCTCGGCCCGTCGAGTCCTTGGCGAAACGCTCAGCGATCCGCTGTTGATCGAAATGCTGCTCTGTCCCTTGATGTGGTACGGAAACGCCCGTGAGCACGACATGGACTTTGGGCAATTCTGCATCATGTTCCGCAGCGTTTACCTGGAAGGATTCGCGCGTCCGTTTGCGGGGGTACGACTGATCCTGAAGAACCTCATTCGCAGATTTCGGGAGCTGGGCGGGGAATTGAGGCTTCGGTCGGGCGTCGAGCGGATCAACGTGGAGGGTGATCGCGCCACGAGCGTATTGCTGGACAACGGCCAGCAACTCGAAGCGCGACGAATCGTCTCTTCGGCCGGATTGGTCGAGACATTACGACTCTGCGAAGACGCTTCGACCGTCGATACGCCGCAGGCCGGACAGTTGTCATTCATCGAGTCGATTTCGGTGCTCAATCGCCAGCCGAAGGACATTGGCTGCGATCGCACGATCGTGTTTTTTAATGACTCGGAGACATTCCATTGGTGCAAGCCGCTCGATGAACGATGTGACGTGCGGACTGGCGTCATCTGCTCACCCAATAACTATCTGTACGACTCGGCGGAGGGTCAGCTGGAGGATGGCGTGATGCGGATCACGGCCCTCGCCAACTTTGACCGCTGGTCCGGACTGAGCGACGAACAATACCAGTTGGAAAAGCTGAGGTGGTATGATCGGACCGTGGCATCCGCGGTACGGTTCGTCCCGGACTTCCGCTCCCACGTGATCGACACGGACCTGTTCACACCCAAGACGATTCGCCGGTTCACGTGGCATGACAATGGTGCGGTCTACGGAGCGCCCGAGAAGCGAATCGATGGCACAACGCACTTAAAGAACCTGTTTTTGTGCGGTACGGATCAAGGGTTCGTCGGCATCATTGGTTCGATCGTCAGTGGCATCTCGATCGCAAATCAGCACTGCTTTAAGGAGTGACCGATGACTACCACGATTTCGCGCCGTCGGTTGATCACCGGCTCAACGGCCGTCGCGATTGGCACGCTGCTCCCGCGATTCTCTCTTGGAGCGAAGCAACGTGAAGTGCCATGGCTGGACGAGATTCAACGCCGGCCCGAAAAACTTCCCGCGGATTCGCCGCGACTGGCGTCCCTACTTGTCGATGGCAGCGGCAGGCCCGTGAGCACGCTCGCCGCTTGGCAGGAAAAACGCGCGGCTCTGCGGAAGACATGGCAAGAGTTTCTGGGTTCGCTCGGCCACGATCTTCGACATACTCCGCAGTTAAGCATCTTGGCCGAGGACCAGGTCGGCGAGGTTGTGCGACAGCGTGTGGGGTATGAGATCGAGCCAGGATTGCGTACGGAAGCTTACGTGCTGCGGCCAGCCAAGATCGATCGTCTGGCACCCGGAGTCGCGGCATTTCATTCGACTGTGAACCACTCCATCTTGCAGCCCGCAGGCCTGGGCCAAGACTCCGAGAAGGCGTTTGGTTGGAAATTAGCCCAGCGCGGGTGCATCGCATTCTGTCCGCGCAACTTTCTCTGGCCTGACAATGAACACATTGCCGCCAACGAGGAAACCAGACATTTTCAGCAGCGCCATCCCGACACGACGGGCATGGCGAAGATGCTGTACGATTCGATCATTGCCACGAATATTCTGGCCGGTTTACCTGGGGTCGATCCCCAGCGGCTCGGTGCGGTGGGACATTCGCTGGGAGCGAAGGAAGTCCTCTACCTGGCTGCCTTCGACGATCGCATCAAGGCGACCGTCAGCAGCGAAGGGGGTATTGGTACGACGTTTTCCAATTGGGACGCCCCGTGGTATCTCGGTCCGGCGATCAAGCAGCCGGGGTTCACGCACGAACATCACGAGCACTTGGCCTTGATCGCACCGCGGGCGTTCTTGTTAATCGGCGGCGAATCCGCCGACGGCGACAGAGGCTGGCCGTTCATCGAGGCGGCGTTGCCCGTGTATCGGCTGTGGGGCCAGACGCCGCGTCTGGGCCAATACAACCATCGGCGTGGCCATGCGGTGCCGCCGGAATGCGAGACACGGATTTACGAATGGCTGGAAGCGTATCTGTGAACGAATTGGCGGTGATCTTCGATATCGACGGAGTTCTGGTCGACTCGTATCGCGCCCATTACGAGGGCTGGCTCCGCGCTGGCCGCCACTGGGGCTTTTCCGTCACGGAGGAACAATTCGCGCGGACATTTGGCCGCACGAGTCGCGAAGTGATCGTTGACACATTCGGAATGACGTGGCTGACGGACGCGCAAATCAAGCAGCTCGACGAACAGAAAGAAGCGATCTATCGTGAAATCGTCGCCGAGTCATTTCCAGCCATGGACGGCGCGACCGAGTTGCTGGACGCGTTGATCGCAGCCGGTTTCCGTCTCGCGATTGGCTCTTCCGGTCCTCCGCCAAACGTCGAGGTTGTGCTGAACAAACTTCAACGGCGCCATTTGTTTGGCAAAATCGTGACCGGCGCCGACGTCACCCGGGGAAAACCCGATCCGCAAGTATTCTTACTTGGAGCTCAAGGACTCGGGGTGCCCCCCGAACATTGTGTTGTCATCGAGGATGCGGCGGCGGGAGTCGCCGCGGCTCACAACGCTGGCATGCGAGCCGTCGGTTTCGTGAGCACGGGACGCACCCCCGCTGAATTAAGTGCCGCCAACCTGATCATCCACAACCTCCGCGAACTCACCCCACAACGGCTAAGTGCTCTTATTCTTGATCCAATTGGATGACACGCCCGAATGTGAGAGCGACCAACCGCAACGCGAAGGAGCAGCCATATCCTGAAGAATTCATGAAACCGAAGGCTCGCCCAAGTCGCGATAATCGCAATCTTCTGATGTCCCATTAACTGAGCCGCATGACGAGCGTTCGAGGTTTTGATTTCTCAGACGGCAATTCGAGACAAAGTTGCCTAATGTCTCCGAACCAACTTCTCAGAGTCGCCGATGGTCCCGAGAAACGAACGTTTTGCGTCACAGCCCGACTGTGCAGTTTCGTTGCGTCGATCGATGTGACCGAGGCGCGTTCAACTCCGTCTGTTGTTTGACAATGTGCCGCAGTGCCGTTGGATTGCGAGAATCTACGCTACGGCTAAATGACACCGTGTTCACGAAGCCATTCGAGGACGACCGGCTGGATCATATCGTGCAGCGCCTGGTTCGCGTAGCCACACCAATGCATTCCGTGATACACATCAAGCGGACCATCGAGCTGCTTTCCGAAACCATCAGTCAAGATCACTCCCGCCTGCTTGGCAACGAGCATCCCGGCTAAGTCGTACGGATGGCATTCAATTCCCCGAGGTGTCCTTACGGAGTGACTTCGGTCTAGGATTTCGTAAAACAGTGGCCGCAAGTCGCAACAGAACCGGTCGTGCCCGACCATTAACTCGACCAGTTGACCACCAGTGCTGATATACTGATCGTCGAATACGTCGGCTCGACCGCAGCGCACTTCGCCGAGTGTCCGTAAAGCGATCCGCTCCATCAACTCCGCCGCCAGCACTTTCGTTCCCGGAAAAAAGTTCGACACTTGAGCGAAGCCGTCCTGGAGTGTCGTCGCCGCGCTGGGGCGAACGGCCAGCGGCTGCGTACGATCCATGCCGAGGTGGGCGCGAAATCCCTTCGCTGCGGCGTGCGTGGAGGCTACGAAATGGTCCGCAGCGCACTGCTTGGTCGTCGGCAACTCCACGATCGCTGCGGCGAACGTGTTGGACAGTTCAGTCTCTGAACCCAACTCAGGCGCGACTGCAGCCAGGAACCACGCCGATCGTTTGTCGTACATCAATCCCCGAGTACCGTCGATGGGGTCGACGATTACGCGGAACTTAGCCTCTTCGCCGGTGGGGCCGAATCGGCGCACCCCGTCGCACCCCATTCCCTCGGCCACGAGCACCAGCGGCTTGCACGATGCCGGCCATTGTTCGAGTGCCGCCTCTATCACAGGCTCGACGTGGCGGTCGAGTCCGTAAATCGTATCGCCGGATTCTTGAGCGACTGGTTGGGCAAAATGGCCAGTCTCAGCACTGGTGGCTTCGCGCAACCGTCGCCGCACCTCGAATCCAAGATTTGTCAGCCGATCGAACCATTGGGTTTCCTCTTCCAACGAGACCATCAGCCCTCCATACCCTGGGAAGGATTCAGACGCGCACCCGACTCATGTTGCCGTCGCCGTAGCAACAATCATTCTCGCGCATTCGTCCGCTCCGTCAACCGACAATTGCGCATGTGCCCTCGGGTGGTTTCGTAGGTATCCCAGGTGCGGTCGCCACTGGCCCGATGCGAAGTCCTCCACAGGCATCTCACGTGAACGTAAATAGCGCTCCGCGGCTTGCCGCAAAATGACATCTTCACGAAAGCCCAGACGCGGGGGATAAAGCAGGTCGGCGCTGCCGGCCACACACGCGGCCAGCGTGCCATAACCCAACTTGGAAATGATAACGTCGCTGGCGTCAGCAATGTCCGGAAACGACAAGTCTGGCCCGAAACGAATCTGACGGGTGTTTTCCGGTAGTGCCGTGCCCTCGTTGCTCACGTGCAGGAAGACATAATCTGCCGACGCTTCCGCGGCCACCCGCAGACCTTCAAGCGGCACGCCTCCGCGCCAACCCACAAATACACGTCTCCTGACATCGCCGGCGGCAATTCCGAGGCGCCTCAGCACCTCGGATTTGTCGCGAGAACTTCGCGCGGCGACAAGTGCGACGTCGATTATCTGACATGCAAATTGCATCTCATGGTGAAACGGCAACCTCAGCACGGCGCGCATGCCGTCGTAGCCTTCTTTCATCGCCTGAAGCATGGCGGGTCCTTCAGCATGTTCCGCGAGAAAGGGCTCGTAGATAAAGTCCCACGTGAAATTGCCGATTCCCAGGACTGGAACGCCCGCCCGGGCGCCGATGTTGCCCGCCAAGTGCGGAATGTCCGCTACGACAACGTCGGCCTTGGCGCCGCGGATGAACTCCGCTTCGGCCTCGACCAACTGCGTGCGACGCCGAAAGAACGGTTCGAGCCGCGCGACAGTGGCCGCGCCGTCAATCGAAAGCGCGTCGCCGCTTTCCACGATGCCCGCGTCAATGCTGACCGGCCGGAGGTGCAATTGCAGGTCGGGAACATCGGAGAACAAATGGCCCGGCGCCGTGGTGCAGGCGTGGACCGTCCATCCCGGCGCGACGGACGCCAGGCGTCGAATCACTTCCGCCATCCGCACGGCGTGACCGTAGCCGTGACCACTAATATAGAACACCGCAGTCGGCACGTTGCTATTCCTTTCACTTCCGCTTCCTATTCGTCCGCTTCCTATTCTGCACCTCCTTGCCTAACTTCTCCAAGTCCAGTTTTCGGCAGCCGTAATGCAGATTTTCAATCTCCTTTGCCGCGTTTTCATAATGCGTGATCGCGCTCCCGTCCTCGATCTCCAAGTGGCAGAGCCAAGCTAATTCGATGAGGCAATCGACCTGGTAAAGCCCCATTCCGCCATCCTCAGCAATCGCTGCGGCGTCTTTCAGTTCGCGCTTCGCTCGCTCCAGCCATTTGTAAGCCAGGCGGTCGTCGCCTGAACGCCGCGATTGTTGCACGTATGTACGCACCAACTGAACGAAGTTCAGGATGCCCAGCGGAATGAAGTCTCGCCGCTTGCCTTTGCGCAGTTCCTCGGCGACCTTCTTGGCCCGTTCAATCAGGTCGTCGCTGGCCTGGGAACTAGATGTTAGAAAATCGGCGCGGATCTCCACCAGGTCGACGAGGCTTGGGCCCAGCAACCCGAGATCACCTTCCGGTACGTACTCTTGGATGTCCTCGCGCGACATGCTACGCATCGCGCCCACCTGCTTTTTCAGATCGGAAAGGAGTTTGTCCCGAATCGTCACATTCGACGCATTTCGTATGGCATCGATCAGATACTCGCAGTACCGGAATCCCCACAAGCTAAATAGCGAAGTGACGGTCCCCCACGGTGGTTTGCGCTCTGTGCACTGGCAAGCGCGCGCAAACGATCTCCCCGCGTCATCCATGTTTCCCCGTTGATGTTGCGCAGCGCCACACACCGTATGTGCTACTAGCCGCTGATACTTGACGCTACTAGGTTCGACCTGTTCCATCTGGGCGTCACTATACGCTTTGCTTGCCTCGCCGGCTCGCAGCCCTTCCGCGAAGTCCACAGATGCTTTGCCGAATTTTACGGCCTCCGGTAGCTGGCCCATTTCCATGTGCAGTTCACAAAGATGCCGGGCGCGAATTCCCGCGTACAGAATGTGCCCTTCGTCTCTATGGAGTTCCATGCTCCTGCGCAATGGCGCTATTGCCTCGTTGAGCCTGCCCAACGCGCGGAGGCGAGAACCTGCGATTCCCAAGACATGCGCTCGCCAGAACGGACTTAACCCCTCGCGTAGCTCGTCCCACGGACGCGTAAAACACGCGCGCAGCATATTTAGTTCGGACTGAAACGCGCCGAGTTGCCGGTGACTGTATCCCTTTTGGCCGCGCTGAATCTTCGGCCAATACACCTTCTTCAACGCTTCCTCAAGACAACCGGCCCAGACGGCATGCTGCATTGCTTGATAGAAACGCGTCATCTCTCGCAATGTCTCTGGCAGCTGTGAGTCCTCGTTCGGTGCGGAAAGAAATGTATACAGTCTCTCATGCCCCGTTTTCCATGCCGCGACGTGATCTCTGCGGAGTCGTTCGGCGAAGTACTCGCGTATTAAAGGGTGCGCGTCGATGCCGCCAGGATTCTCCATGGTTGGTTCATTGATTAGCCCAGCGCGCTGCAAGCGCTTCAGAATTGACTGCCACTCACCTTCATCGCTGATCTTAGCGATTCTATCCGTCAAGCCGGCAATTCTCTTCGCTTTCAAGGCAGCGATCTCGCCGGCCGTCGCCGGGCGATCAAATAGCCCGAGTATCCGCAGCACGTCGCGATGCGGTTGACTGTCGAAATAGCGCTCATAGGCCATAATCCGCAGACACACGTGCGGTGGCATAAAAGTGTCAATCGACGGCAAGTGATCGTCCACACCCGTGGCGCACGCGACTCCTACATCGCGGATGTACGTCCCCATGAGCAGCAGCGACAAAGGATGCCCATTGACCTCCGACGACAAGTATCCCAAGACTCTATGGCTTCCGGGAACGCCGAGCATTCGCAACAGGCGCGCGCCGTCCTGATTGCTGAGTGGCTTCAGTTCGATTAACTCGACTTTGAGTTTCGGCTGCTCGGGGTCAGCATTTGTGCGCTCTCCGGGGTCAGTTACTTTATCCTCTACCGCTTTACGGTCGGTGACCGGTTGTCTCGTCGTAATCACACATAAACCATTCGCGGACGGCGCTTCTGTCAACGTAGTCACGAGCGCGGCGACGGCTTGGTCTTCAATAATCCCATTACTGTCTTGCAGTGGCTCTAGGCCGTCGAGAATAAGGATCGTTTTTTCCAATTTCACGAGGCCGGCCAAAAGCTTGCCCTTTGCTTCGGGAGGCCCCTCGTGAGGCGGTTGCTGGCCAAAGAACTTCAGCGCCTCGAAAATAAAGTCGTCGGCGGACGCGCTAACCTCTCGTGTTCCTTGGCTATAGAAAGACCAGGCGAATGCCCGACTACCCTTCCAACCTTGCCATTCCAGTTGCCGGAGCCAATGCGACACAAGGGCGGACTTGCCTTCGCCTCCCTGCGCCACAATTGTGCAAACTGCAGTATTCTTATCCTCCAAGCACTTATCTAATGCTTGAAGATCGTCGTCTCGCCCCTTAAAGAAGTTTGCTGATCGCGGCATTCGCGATACATCCACGTGGTGCGTCGTTCGCGGAAGTTCCGGCTTCGGCCCCACCGGCGCATGATCCAATTCACGAAACCACGCGGCGATTTTCCGGGCGACGTTTGCGAGCGTCTCTTCTTGTTGACAAGCGGTTTGACACACCAAGGGCTTCGCCGGGTCGTTCGCGCCCATGACGCTAGACAAGGACCGCCGCTCCCTGCGTCCTTCAAAAGTGTATTCAAACGTGACCTCGTCATAGCAGGATGGGCCGACAAATACTGGAAACACATTGAGGTCGCCTCGTTCCTCCTTGGCACCGGCCAGCAATGCCGGAAACTCGTAGTCTGAGATGTATTTCGACGCAAGAAAGTCGGCGCTAATCAGCAGCACGGCTGCGTTAGCGTCGCTCAATTGTTGTTTGATTTGCTCGTCCCAATCCCCCCCGGTGTCGATCTGGGCGTCCGTGAAGATCCCGGCCCCGCATGACCTCTCCAATGGCTTGAGGTGTGCGCGCAGCCGCTCCATCCAAGGGCGGTCACGATGCGCGTAGGATACGAAAACCCATCGCTGAAACGGACGCGAGATCTCATGCACTGTCACGGTGGTCCCTCGATAACGAGCCTTTCGTCGACTCTGCCAACGGCGAACAACAGCCGACACTCTAGGAGCTACGCCCCACATCCTAATCCCCCGATTGCAACGGACAACAAGAGCGGTAGCCAATCCGATTCTCGCCGTTGCTTTCTCGCTCGCATCGGTGACCCGTGGGATCGCCGACATTTGCCCGATAGTCTCAACAAGTCGCCACACGTGAGACACGTCAACAAACGACCCGAAAATGACACACGTTTTCCGGCACACTCCCATCTGCGTCGTAAAACGGTGACCCGGAGCAACGTCGAACGCGATAAGTTCTTGAAACCGGGTGCCGCCGAACGCTTTGCTCCGGTCCTGTCTGGACTCGATCCAGTTCGCTTCGCTAATACCGGGCAAGAGGTCGACGGACATCGCGAGCATGGTGCGCTTTTCGGCGGCAAAATGTATTTGTTTGCCGACGAAGAATCTCTGCTGCGTTTCGAGAAGCAGCCGCAGCGATATGCAGCGGTGGCCCGTCAGGCTATGGCGAAGTCCGCCCCGAAAGATCACTAATGCGCACCTGCGGTCGCGTCGGCTCTCTCACTCGATAAGTTCGTCCAGCGGCTCTGTCACCAAACTGGTGGTGGGACTGACTCTTATGTTAGATCCGCGCGCTAGAAGAATTTCCGGTATTCCGCGGGCACTTCAGGCAAATACGAAAAGCGATTGCATAGCTCGTCGTACGAAACAACGCGAAAACGCAAGTTTGAATTCTCGCAACTTTCGCGCAGCGACTTTTGCAATGGATCGACCGAGTCCGGTTTACAGCAAAGCCATAAGAAATCTGCATCGGTTCCGGGAATGACTAGAACGAGCGGATCTCGCCGTAAGATCGCCCCACTGCGGTCATCGACAATCCCGGTTGAGAATTCCTTTTGTTCCTGCCAGTCCCAAGTTCGCTCGTCGAGAGATTCTCGGGTGATGATCAGGCGACCCTGGTACTGGGCGCTCCAACCGATTTCTTCTGCGAGGACTTCAAGTCGTCTTGTGCAAGCAATATGAATGTCCCGAGCGTTCGGCCACCGGTCGCCCCAAATCCAACAACGGAGCCGGTGCGAAAGGGGCGTCCGAACAGTCCATACATGCGTGTCTCCCACCGACTCCATGACCGGAGTGTCCGACGGCACGGGAAAGGAAAACGTGGCGGAACCCAGTTTTAGGAAGGCAGCGGCAAGCGGAACACTCAACAGACCCGGAACGCCCCCCTCGTCCATACAAAAATCCCAACTGAGCAGCCATTGCCGCCCCGCATTCCGCAGTTGGCTGTCGAAGAACATGAAGGCCGGATCATGGTCAATCGGGCACATCAGCAAAGTGTGGTCGCGTCCGAAAGCAACGGTACTATCAAATTTCGGAGAGTTCTTAGAAGAGCATTCCATGAGCTGCCCAACGCGCGCCGAAGTATCCCGAGATGCCACCAACAAATCCGCCGACCACACCGCCAATCACCGTCCCTACGCCAGGCGCTATAATACTACCGATTCCGCCACCCGCCATCGCTCCGAGTTTCGCGCCGGCGAATGCGCCAGCCCATCCGGCCCCAATTTCGATTCCCGTGCGAATAGGAGTAGCCGATGTAAAGATCTCGTATGGCACAATGAGTGGCCAAGGAGGGCGTGTCCTGAGCGCGCAAGCCGTTCCACCTTCGCGCCGTTGTCGACAAATCCGGTCGTATCTGTGCATCAGCCGTAACCTTCGGTGTGCACTCCGCCGGGCACCGCCGGGCCTGCATGTGGGCAACTAGTTCCAACAAGTCGTCGCGAGTGAGACGCCCCGAAAAACGACCGGTTTTGGAACGGTAGCCGAAACGGCCGGTCCTGGCGTCTAAGTCGCTCCATCCAAATCGGCCGAGCAATCTGACACACGTTTTTCGGCACCCCTCGGCATGCGTCAGAAACCCGTCAATGAAGACAGCCAGTCGGGAACAGGCGGGATCCGCGCCGGAATGCTCCATCAATCCAACGTTTTCGGCAACAAGCGTTCGCGCACCAAGCGACGGCTTGAATACTCCTTGCCGAAGCGGTCGAATGAGGGCAGCAAAAGAAACTGCGATCGGGAAGAGAGATAAAGGACGTTAGTTCGGATCCGACTATGAGTTCAACCATCTCGAAGACCTACAAGCTGTCGACGTTTACTACAGGTGCCTTGCAGAAAGCACACGCACTAATCCGCAATGAATGTCGCGGTAAGGACTGGACAACAAGTATTGTCGCGACTTTCCAGCATCCCGATGGTGTTCAGCAACAGAAAGAGCTTCGGTCAGGCGACCTTGAAACGATTTCTGCAATCGAGCCTCCGCTAGAACAACTCCGCTTCTCATTTTACAAGGGTTACGAACAGAAAAGATGTGTCCAGTTCATTCGCTTCCCGCGATTTGACGCCAACCGGTTCAATATTTCTGCAACATGCGATACCGTGGCTGACTCAACTAAAGTGCACGAACTTCTTTTAGCAAGTCTTCACCTACTCACTGCGGAAGACACTTCGGTTGCCGGTTCCGCAGACGATAAGGCACACCAAGACGCCTTGCTGCCCCCTGTCGGGAAACCCGAACTGGCTATTCCATCTAAAGTTACTGTCAGCTGGCTTTACCACCACCCAACCTTGAGGCTATGGGCGTGGGCCATTGGTATTTTAGTGAGTGCCTTTGCGGCCGGCGTGAGGCTGGGGAGTTCTGAGTTGTTCATGAGTGCTTGGAAGCAAGTGTTCGAATAGTCGACCTGACCTTTTTAGGACTGCAGCTCGCGCAACCGAAGCCGACGAACCGGTATTTCGGAAAGCCGGTAATGACACCGTTCGTTGCTCTCGGTGAGGTGTCATCGCGCACGGCTATTGACGTGGCTCGTGGGTGCCTCCAGTAATACGGGGCGTTCGGAGTGTTCGAATTCGAACCGTGGTCCCATCTACTCAGGCCTTTTTAGAAGTGCGTCGAGAAACGACCTATTGATGACCGCCGGGCTCGTCCCAGATTCTCATGCGTTTTGTGACGCACGATTCTCATGCCGAGAACTCATGCGTTTTGCGGGAATCGCTCTCGACTGGGTGACGGCAGCTCAAATGGCTTCAAAGCCAAAGCATCAATCGAACGTTTTGTGGCACAGCCCAACTCCTCGGTTCCAAACGCAGTCGACGTGACCAAGACACCTTAAAGGTGGCAGCTTCGCGCAGAAGAATTGTCGCGGCCACCAAGTTTGCTGCGAATGACGTCAGCGATGACTTGCGTTCCGAACTCTTTACTTGAGATCGTGATTAGCGCCGCTGCCGCTGCTGGCTCCCATTCTCCTTCTAAGAGGGCACCCACGACAGCATCGGGAGCAAAGTCGATTGCTCTAATCTCGTCCCATTCAAATTCATGTTCTGCATCTTTGGACGCTCGTAATACATCCTCAGCCTTCCGATCAGTCACTTCAACAAAGCTGAATTGCACGTATAGTTCCTTTGCGTCAATTCCTAAACCGATCATGCGAACGTAGTCTTTGTTAATACGGTATGCAAGTTCTTGCCAAGTTTCCCGCTCTATGTCGGTAAATGGATTCGGAACACCCATCTCCGGCCAGTCCATCGAGCCACTCGCAGAGTAAGACCAGACACCAGCGGAGAAGACCTGCGTCGGTGCCTGGTGGGTTATGATGACCTGCCGAAAACCATTGGTGCTTCCTCGGGCAACTAGGAAGAGACCAACGCCGCACACGTTCGGTAAATGCCCTGGCAGTTTTGTCTTCCAGGCAACATCTTTTGGCGCAAATTCATCGCGGTATGAGATCGTCGGGCGACTGGGTATCTTTTTATCAATGTGTTTCGCCACCCGGCACGAGTCGCTGTATTTTACTGGATATTGAGAGAACTGCACTTTAGGCGAGATTCTTAGCGCGCGGAGAAACTGAGATTCCAGAAAAA
>CAZFLF010000004.1:0-25839 GCA_964519825.1 uncultured Pirellulaceae bacterium
TGCCGACGGCGGGTCGAACCGGGCGATAGCACAGATCAAATTCATTAAGTCGCGGCGGTAGGAATTCACTCCGACGTGACGAGGCAGCGTCGGAGTCAGATAAACACCTGGCACTTCGGTCTCTGCATTCTTCAACATCCGGTGCAGCTCTGGGAGCACTTCTAGTGCTGCATCCTTGTTCACTTCCGCAATGCGAGATAGGGCCCGCGGCGCGTACCCGTGAGGCTGCGACTTAAATACCTTGAGCAAGGCGGGCACCACAGTCGGGGCATACTTCGGATGATGGAAGGTAAGATCACCAAGCACTTCCGCAGCAGTCTCGCGCAGAGTCGCATTCTGATCATCGCAAAAGCGCAATAGGCGCGGCACGCCAAATTCGGCAGCTTTTTCGCTGGGTATCCAGTCCTCATAAAACGGACGCGCGCCCCACCGGCCAAAAGCGTAGATGGTGATTCCGCGGACCGTTGGATCAGCGTCGTTCAGCATACGGTCTAATGCATGTTCCGCTTCAGGGTCCGCCAGTCCATGATGAACCAATAGGAACGAACCGTATCGGTGGAACCGTTCAGCGTCCTGGTAACTATTGAGCGCCCGAAAAGCCTGCAATAGCTTCGGAACGTCGTTTTTCGTGAACTTGTCCCGGGCAAACGAACGCATGCTATCGGAAGGAACGGTAGCGCTATGAAGTGCGCGGATAAAGTCATCAATCGATGTAATCTCCGGACCAGCTTGTCCTGCACCTCCGGCTCGGCCGGGACGATTAATGGGGCGATTGAATTGACCGCCGCTCA
This sequence comes from uncultured Pirellulaceae bacterium, assembly GCA_964519825.1. Classification (GTDB taxonomy): domain Bacteria; phylum Planctomycetota; class Planctomycetia; order Pirellulales; family Pirellulaceae; genus CAZFLF01. The sequence goes on from CAZFLF010000004.1 coordinate 792, forward strand.
GAGCTTTGACGAGTTGGTCGCTTTCTTGCGAATCCAACGATACCTCTGCAACGACTGCTTCGACGACTCCGGCAAGTGTCTCGTCCCACGGCGTCGTGGCATCCCACAACTGTTCCCCATTCATGGCGCAAGCGGCAATGGGCACAGAGATATTCCCCGAGAGAAGTTCTCTTTTCTCTTTCCCTAGACCGCTCAATACTCGGAGTTCGATTCTCTGCAGCGTCTTGATCGATTGCAGATGTGGCACAGACTCTCGCGTGATGCAGCGCTCGTCCAGCGTTACGCTCTGTAGCGCTGGAAGCCCTTGCAGCATTTGCAATCCATCCGCGGTGAGCAACGTCTGCGAAATGTCGAGGTTTGTGAGGGTCGTTATGCCCATCAATTGTTTGATGCCCCCATTGCTGATCGACGTACCGTGAAGTGACAGCGTCCTCAGTTTTGGCAAACGTGCGAGAGAAACCAGATCTGCGTCGCCAACGTTGGTCCGGGCGAGTGACAGTGACTGCAAGTTGGGTAGTCGAACCAGAGCATTCAGATCGCTCCCTTGAATGTTGGTTCCATCGAGATTCAGCCGTTGAATCGATGTAAGTCGGCTAAGCCGCTCGAGCAATGAGCCATCTGCCGCAGTATCGGCTAAATCCACGCTGTCGACTGTCACAAAACCGATGGGTTGCTGCGAAACGGAGGCCGCATAGGTGAGCTTTCCACCGAGCTTTTTCACGTCGTCGATGATCGCTTGTTGAATACGAGCTTTCGTATGGACGGCCGCTCGCTCGGCGTAAAAACGGCGCATTGGAAATGACAAGGCAATCGCAAGTACGACGACGCCAACGAGGATCGCTGCGGTAGCAATAGTCCACCAACGCTTCGCGCGTGTTCGCTTCGCGTCCGTCTCAGTCGTCGATGATGGTGCGTCGATGGTCATGAGTTTTCGTTTCTTCAGATCTTTGACACGCATCAAGGCTGCGCGAGGATTTCAACGGCTTGTTCAGTCCCCACTTGCACCCAGACCCGGCAATTAGGGCGAGCGGCCCGTAACTTCTTGCCGTCCTCGATCGTTACGTTGGTCGAGTAGAAACTGATTGAACGCAGCGACTTCATTGCAGGCAAGTGCTCTAGACACGCTTGATCGATTGAGGTTGCCCAAAACGACAGCCGCTCAACTTTTGCAGCGCGGACCAAAGTCAAAATCGCATCTTGTTCAATATTTATTTGATTAAGTTCTAGTCGTTTCAGCCTGGGCGCCTGTGCGATGTGCTGTGCCCCAACTGTTGTAAGTGACATGCCACCCAGTTCCAGTTCTTCCAACTGATCGAGAGACTTCAGGAACCGAAACCCTTCTCCTCGAGCTTCGCCGGCGCGAAGCGATAGAGTACGAAGATTCGGTAACTCGCCCAGAAACTTGAGCCCCTCGTCCGTAATACGTGAGCCTGAGACCTCCACAAACTCGAGCGATTTAATGCGAGCCATCTGCTCCACTCCGGCATCGCCGATTTCGAAGCCAACCAACAAACGATTCAGCGGAAGTCCGACGAGTGCAACAAGGCCCTGATCTGTAACAGCAGTCTTGCGGATATCTAGAAACTGTAATTGGGTAAGCGTTCGCAAATGGATTAGCCCCTCGTCGGTTACGCCAGGAGCCTCATAAAGATTCAGGTTTCGTAATTGCGTCGCGGATCGCAGCCACCGCAGCGTCGCGTCCGTAGTGAAGGCACCGGACGAGCCAAAACCTGTCGCCTTACGGAGCGAAGCTGCATTGGGATATCCACCCCCTTCTTCCACCACGACCGTCAGCTTGGGCAGGCGATACTGAAGGTTCGTGACACCCGCGTCGGTAACTTTCGACTTCTTCACGTCCAAAAGTTCCAATTCCTGCAAATCGGTAAGTCTGGCTAATCCCGCGTCGCTAATCGAAGTATGAGCAACATTCAGCTCCTTCAGACGATTCAATTTAATCAAATGACGTAACCCGTTGTCGCTAATCGAAGTGTGGGCAACGCTTAGTCGCGTCAAGCGATTCAACTTGCTCAGATGAGCCAATCCGTCGTCGGACAGGTTCGAGCTGTCCAGATTAAGTGACTCCAAATTCGGACAACGACCGACCGCTTCAAACTCCGCGGCACTCGCGGTCACAGACGCGAGGTCTAGTTCGATGAGCGATTCTAATTCTGCCAGGCGTTGTAAGCTGCTTGGTGCAAGATGCGAACCGTGGAGGCTCAATTTCTCCACTCGCGGTAATCGGCAAATCAGGTTCATCGATTCTTGCGCAAGAGTTGCTTGGCGGATATGCAAGATACGCAAGTCGGAGAACACGTCCAGACTCTCCAAGTCGTCTAGACTCGGCGGCGTCGCGGTGTAAGCCTCATAGACCTGTCGCGAATATCGCGTATCCACGAACTCCAACCAAGATGCGGCCGATAACGGATTAGATGGGTCAATGTGTTCATGAAGGAATCGGAACCCGTGCGATTCGAGCGTTTGAACCACGTTATCATGTCGCTTGCGAGCGTGTACCTCCGCAAAGATCCAGCCGAACAAAAGACAAACCGCAGTCACACAGACAAAGCCCGATTTCAAACTGAATCGCCACTGCCAAGTGGGAGGTGGTGCTTCGCGCGGCTTCGACGTCATGGTGTCGGTCCTCCTCTGGGCTTTCGCGAACATGATCAACCCTAATTCCGAGAATCGCACCTGTCGCGGTGACCAGCAGCAACATCTCGCGGAAGCCAAATCGCCAAAAACCATGGCCGAATTGAAGCTTTCATTGAAGCCTGAAGCGCAAGCGACGGATATTCCGTTTACTCCTTCGCTTGCGCATCAGGCTTCCGTTGATCGTGAGAAATGCGGGCTAGGATTTCCACTAGCTCACGCAGTTTCAATTTCGTTGCTAGGTCCAGAGCCGTATCGCCTTGTGCGTCGGTAAGGGAGGGATCTGCCCCGGCTGCGAGTAACATTTGAACGATTTGCGCATTTCCGCGACGCACGGCACCGAGCAACGGCGTGGTCTGGCTGTAGCCTCGTGAGTTAACGTCTGCTCCCGCTTCGATCAGTACAGCGACTGTCTCAGGATTCGCCGACCCCACAGCACAAATGAGTGGAGTGTTACCTAAACTATTTTTCGCGTTTACGTCCAGGCCACGAGCAATGAAAAGTTTCACCAACTCTGTATCGCTTCGCACTGCGGCCAAAATGAGTGCCGTGTTTTCGGTATCATCATGGACCCCATCAATTGGCGCGCCTGCGTCTAACAAATAAATCGCCATTTCCCGATAACCTCGCTTCAGCGCGATGCCGAGTACTGTTATCTGACCGTTAGTGCCATATCTCTTGTGGAGAATCGCAGGGTCCTCGGTGACGAATCTTTTGACTTCTTCGAGTCGGTTGAGCGAAGCCGCTTCGCGAACATTGTGTGGCACGCCGTACCGCAACAGTTCGTCTAGGAGTTGCTTATCCGAAGATTCAACAGCCCGGTCGACAAGATCGCCAAAATCCGCTCCATGGTCGAGCAGCAGCCGAACCATCCGCGACTCGATTTCATCCGCTTGGTTCGCTTTCATGGCCGCACGCAGATCAGATGCACTGAAACGAAAAGGGGATTCAGTGGGAGTCGCCTCTGCACGGGACCCTGTCCGCCAAGCCAGAAGCAACTCCATCATTTCAACGCGGCCCAGACTGATGCAGTCGCTCACTGCCGTGCTGCCCTGATAGCGTGGGCTAGCGCCGCCATCGAGGAGCCGCTTGGCAATGACGACATCATTCACGCGCACCGCGATATCCAACGGGCGCCCGTCATTCGGATTCGCGCCAGCTTTGAGAAGCAGACCGACAACAGAAAGATTCTTGTTGGTGACCGCGTAGCAAAGTGCCGTCTCACCTGTGGCATCGAAATCGAGAGAGTTTATCGGTACCCCGGCAGCGATTGCGGCAGATACGCCCTGCACATCTCCCGCTGCGGCAGCCTTGAATAATCTGCGAATGTTTCGCTTCTCGGGATTTTCGCGATGATAGGAAACGGTAATTCCGAGGATCGCACCAATCGCGGTGATCAGCAGCAACATCTCGCGAACGCCAAATCGCCAAAAACCATGGCCGAATTGAAACGAATTCTTGGCCTTCATACCGCGCCTCCGGCCGGCGATTGTACTTGGTTGCGCAATTGCTTTCGAATCTCTTTCGTCGCGAGCCCAGCGTCCCCAGCGATCGAAGTAACAAAGTTAGTCCCTACCGAAAAATGAGTTCGGCAGCATGGGGTGCCGAGGATGGAGACGTACCAAACGACGGCTGATTTACCGCGGCCGGTTGGCCGAACGCAGCCCAGAATTATAATGCGTCGGGGTCGCTGACGCGGTTTGGGACAAAAACATTTGCGGCAAGCTGTACGTCGTCCCAGCGGATGTCGATAAACTGGTTGCCCGATACTGCGCTGATTTTCCGGTCAGGCGGAATAATGGAATTACCCAGGTTGCGAGATGAAATCGTCCGTTTGTTCGCGAGGCTCTGGTTGAGCGGGCACAGATAAGCCACTTCACGCTATGTCGCCAGTACGCACACACTCGAAAACGACCAAAGCGTCGTCCGCGGAAACGCGCAGCGCTGTTTCCGGGGCTTGGATCCTGTCCACTTGGCAGGACTTGGTTTTGATTATCGCCACACCGGCATTCATCGTGCCGGTCGTCCTTCTGCTGCAAGCTAATATTTCGCGCAGTTCCCTGGAAATGCTCGCGATCCTGGTGGCGGGTTTCGGAGCATTGGGCCACCATTTGCCAGGCATGATTCGGGCTTATGGTGACCCGGAATTGTTTGCGCGATTCAAGATCCGGTTCATTGTCGCTCCATTATTTCTGCTGGCCGTTTGCATCCCGTTGTCGCAAAACAATCTCAGCGGCATGTTGCTGATCTTGTTGCTCTGGGGCTACTGGCATGGCTTGATGCAAGTTTATGGCTTTGCCCGGATCTACGACGTGAAGGTTGGCTCGACTGCCGCAGTCACAGCTAATTTGGACTGGCTGATGTGCCTGTCTTGGTTCAGCGCCGGGCTGGTCTTTTCGGATGCGAGGATGGCGTATTTTTTGGATACTTTGTACACGGGAGGCGGACCGCTGGTCCCACAGGCGTTTGTCCACGGAGCCCGTCTGCTGGTGGGTACGGTGACGGGCGTCATTTCCGTCTGCTTTCTCGTCAACTACGTGTGGCAATGGAGATGGGGCCAGCGGCCAAATCCGAACAAACTGCTCATGCTGGCGAGTGGCATTGGCTTTTGGTGGTTTGCGATGGTGACCATCCAAAACGTCCTGTTGGGGATTGCGATTTTCGAGATCTTTCACGACGTGCAGTATTTAGCCATCGTCTGGATTTACAATCGCCGCCGCGTTGACCGTGCAAGTGGAATGGGCGCCGTGATGCGGTTTCTGTTCCGCCGCAGCACGGTCATGATTTCGCTCTACATCGCGTTGGTGTCCGCATACGGTTTCATCAGCATCATCGTCGCCGCCGCTCCAAGCGAGGATATCCGGAAGATGTTGACGGGATTCATTTGGGCCTCGACCATCCTGCACTTTTACTACGACGGGTTCATTTGGAAGGTGCGTGAGAAAACGATGCGAGAGGGTCTTGGACTCATCGGGGGAGAATCCGATGCAAGATCGCGGCCGTTCCTCTCGGGAGAACTACTGCACGGTCTGAAGTGGAGTCCGTTCGTGATTCTATTGTGCTGGATGTCCTTGACCGAACTAACCAATTCCAGTCCCCCTCCACCCGGCACGATGCGACGGACATGGCCCAGCGAAACTCATATCAAGTGGAGCGAGAACATCGCACAAGTCGTTCCCGGCAATTTGATTTCCCACGCCCGGCTAGCTGCCATCCTGGACAATTGCGGCCGGACGGACGAAGCCAAGACGACGCTATCCGAAGTACTGGAGAGAAACCCCACCTTTGTGGAAGGCCATCTGTTGCTGGGTAAGATCCATTATCGGCTCGGTGAGGTGGACCAAGCGATTGAGTGCTTTCGGCGGGCAATCCAGAACGAGACAAGGGAGTCTGAACAAGTCGAGTCACGTTTTCTCCTCGGCGAAGCGTACCAACAACAGGGGGATCTCCGGCAGGCGCAGCGCGAGTACCAACAAGTGCTGCAAATCAGCCCGAATTTCCCGCCGGCAGTCGCCGCCCTACAAGCGATTGAGCGCACCTCGCGCACTCAACCAGCCGGCACTCCTAAAATTCCTAGATTCACGGCCGACACACACTAAGGATCACACCCAAACGACTTATCGGGCAAAGGGCGCCCCGAAAATCCGGCCGGAATAGCGGAAAAATGTCGGCCGCCGTTCAGCGGGGAACGGCGACTGCGGGACTGGGCTTCGGGTATGACGGAGAAGCGAATTAGAAGTAGCCAATTTGTGAGTTCGGTCGTTGGTCTTAGCAAAATTTTCTTCGCGCTTGACATGTACTTCGCCAAAGTCCAGAATTAGCCCGCGTTCCTTGAGTTTTTGCGTCTTTGCACGCAGAGTATAGGTGACTCTTCAATTCTCCATCTTTTTTTTTGTGGGAGGTGCCTGTGAAAGATTCTCGCCTTCGATTGCGACGGTTCGCATTCACACTTGTCGAACTGCTCGTGGTGATTGCCATCATCGGTATTTTGGTGGCATTGTTGTTACCTGCCGTTCAAGCCGCACGCGAAGCGGCCCGGCGCATGCAGTGCAGCAATAATTTGAAACAGTTGGGACTCGCTTTACACAACTACCATGATGTGTACAAGAATTTCCCGCCGAACGGTATGCAATTTGGCCCAAGCTACGCGGGATCGGGATCGTGGGACGCACAGAGTAAGGGCAGCTATGTGACGAAGTTGTTGCCGTTCATGGAACAGCAGCCATTGTGGAACTTGATTCCCTTTGGAGGAACCACAAGCATAACAAATCCGTGGCCTGGGCCAGGGGGTGCGAATGGTAGCTGCGCGGAAGGAAATGCTCGGCTCAATCCCGCGAACTTAGCCCCTACGATTGGTGGCATCAGTAATATGGTTTGGAGCGTTAGGCTCGACGGTTTGATGTGCCCGTCGTACGGAATGTTTAAAGGTTGGGGCTGGGATGACAGTAATGGCCGTGCGTTCAGCTGCTACGCGTTCTCGATGGGGAACCAACAAATGGACTCGATCAACGGCTCATGTATGGCATATTTTATTCCGCTTCCAAATCCCGCTGTTGGCCCAAACAACACGACCGTTCTTGGAGGGAATATGTTTGGGACCGGTCCAGTTGGTCATGGCAATACCGAGAACCCAGCGCAAATGTCGGGAGTGTTTGCTCGTGGTGATTGGGCAGCAAAACTCGCGCAGATCACCGACGGGACGTCCAACGTCATCGCGATTGGCGAAACGCAGCCCCACAAGAATGACCACTCGTGGAGTGGCTGGATGCATTTCAATCAAAATTTTGCCGCAACAACAGGTCCGATCAATTTCAAGATCATTGGAGTTGGCGAGCCGGGTTGGGATACGATTCCTTATTCCTGCAATCATTGGCAGAATTGGCAAACCTCCATGGCCTTCAAGTCGCAGCACCCTGGTGGAGCGCAGTTCGTATTCTGCGATGGTTCCGTACAATTTCTGCCGCAAACCATCGATTACGTCACGTACCAGCGGCTCGGTTGTCGGCGGGATGGGAATGCGGTTGCCGTTCCGTAGATTGTTGTCCGATTCTTAGTCGGCGTTGGCGAGCCAGCAGATGGCCGCCAACGCCGTTTTCTGTCTCAAGCATTCGTCGGGGGGATCAGAATGAACTCGTATCGGGTTGGGTTGTCGGTATTGTGTTTGATGTTATCAGTGATGTTCCTGACCGGTTGTGGACCGTCTGGGCCGCCATTGGCTCCTGCATCGGGGACTGTGACCCATAATGGAACACCAGTTGAAGGTGCAAATGTCACGTTGGTTTCCGTCGCCGATCCTTTGGCGGTGGCCAATGGTGTGACCGATGCGCAAGGAAAATTCACACTGCAGACGAACGGAAAGCCTGGGGCTCCTATCGGAAAAAACAACGTGGGAATCGCCAAGGGGGGAATGGCCCAAATGTCTGCCGAGAAAGCCAAGAAGGCGACGATGGGGATACCCGATTCCAGCCTGATGAAGAATACCAAGTCCGAGTCCGAGTTGCCAAAGAAGTATGCCGGCCCGAGCTCGTCCGGGCTCTCAGCAAACGTTGAGTCTGGAAAATCGAATGACTTTGTGTTTGACTTGACGGACGGCGCGGCCGGCGAAAAGCCTGCCGAGCCGTCGGCTGCCCCGGCCGCTGAGACTCCGGCCGAAAAGCCTGCCGAGTCTGCTCCCAAGTGACGTTTGGCCAGCGTGCTTGCCCCGCCTCCGATTGCGGTGAGCACCGGTCATGTTTCGCGACTACCGCGCCCGGATCCTTGGTTTCGACAGGGATCCGGGCGTCTGTTTGTTTGTCGGCAAGTAATGTGGGTGGTATGACTAGCATGGCACGATTGGCTCTCGCATCGCTTGGCCTCTTGTTGATCTCGGCATGCCGGCCTGGGACATCTTCAGCGACGCATTCGAAGTCCGACTTAGCTGCATCGGCGGCTGGCACGTCAGACGAGTCGTCGCACATTCGCTTGAGTTCCGTAACGAACGAGTGTGGAGTCAAATTCGCGTTCCACGACGGTCGTGAGGCGCGCGTTTATTCGATGTTAGAATCTCTTGGCGGCGGTTTAGCCGGGATCGATTTCGATCGAGACGGAGCCATGGATCTTTGCACCGCTGGCGGCGGTGGTTTCGTTGATCAAAACACCATTCACGGCTTACCCATCGGATTGTTTCGCAACTTGGGTAATTGGCGTTTCGTCGCGGTACGCGAATCCGCCGGACTCGATGGTCGATCCCATTACAATCACGGAATCGTCGTTGGCGATTATGATGTCGATGGCTTTTCGGATCTGCTGGTGACTGGATATGGCGGCGTTCAATTGTGGCGAAATCTGGGGGACGGGACGTTCCTCGAAACGCACGAGTCCGCCGGGTTAGCGGACACCAGTTGGAGCAGTAGTGCGGCGTGGGGTGACTTCAATCAAGACGGTTGTCCGGATGTGTACATTGCGCATTACGTGAATTGGTCGTTTACCAATCATCCGTACTGTAGGGGACCGGGTCCAGGTGAGCGCGACATTTGTCCACCGCGCGACTTTTCCCCCTTGCCACATGTTATTTATTACAGCAACGGCGACGGGGTATTTCGCGACGCCACAAGCGAAGCCGGCTTGCAGCCCGGCGGGAAGGGACTCGGTGTTTTATCCGCCGACTTTGATGTCGATGGCGATGTGGACATCTACGTGGCGAATGACACGACTGAGAATTTTCTCTATGTCAACGACGGGCATGGACACTTCCAAGAAGTGGGATTGTTCTGTGGCGTCGCAGTCGATGATTCCGGGACACCGAATGGAAGCATGGGTGTTGATCTATGTGACTTCAATCGCGACGGCTTACCGGAGATTTGGGTAACGAATTACGAGCGTGAAGCCTTTGCGCTGTATCGGAACGAAGGGCAGGGCCAATTTCTGCACGTCAGTCAATCGACGGGAATCACGGCGCTCCAAGGACTCTTTGTCGGTTTCGGAACAGCTTGTACCGATATCGATCGCGACGGAGACGAGGATATTCTGGTCACGAATGGCCACGTGATTCTCTATCCGCAAGCCTCGCCCCGCCGACAATTGCCGGTATTGCTTGAGAACCAAGACTTGCGATTTCGTCGCGTGATGAATCTGACCGACCGATTCTTCACAACACCCCATGAAGGACGCGGATTAACGGCGGTGGATTTCGACAACGACGGCGATGCCGATTTTGCGATCTCGCATCTCAATGATCCCGTTGAATTGTTGCGGAACGACAGCGTAGGCGGCAATTGGCTGGCCCTGGAACTGATCGGGACCAACTCCAATCGCGACGCGGTCGGTGCTCGTATTGTTGTGCGAACGCCGATGGGGGACTGGCATCGCCAGATGAAGGGTGGCGGAAGTTATCTTTCGACACTCGACTCGCGAGTCTTTTTTGGCCTGGGCAATGCCGATAAGATAGACGAAGTCACTGTGATTTGGCCGAGCGGACAGTCCACCACGCTCGTCTCCCCAAACCTGAACGAATTCCACACGCTCGTTGAACCCAGGCCGCAACCACGTGTCCCTGACGACTTCCAACGTGACCAATCCTGACGCGATTTCCCCACCACCGCGAGCGGCACGGCTGTGGCGGTTACGGCTGGCAACAGCAGGCATCCTGGCAGTCGTTCTCGTGGCTGGCCTTGTCGTAGCGGCCAGGTTGTGGGCCTCGCCGCAACGTGTATTTGATCGCGCCAAAACGGCATTGCACGCTGGAGACGAGGCAACGGTCCGGCAGGAATTGAGACATCTTCAAGGAGTTCCCGCCTTCGCTCCCCATCGCCGATTCCTCAGCGGCGCGCTATTGCTGAGGAGCGGAAAGTTTGATGAGGCCCTGCAGGAATTTGAATTCTCTGTCAATCATCCGGACTTGCAGATCGAATCCCTGATCTTGTCGGGACAAGCCTTTTATCAATCCGGGCGTAGTGGTAATGCCCAACAGCTCTGGAACCGCGCGCTAGGATTGCAACCGGACCACGTGGATGTCCACCGTTGGTTGGGAGTTTTGTACTACGATCTTGGAGCGATGGACCTGGCTATTCTGCACTTGCAAAAGGCCTCAGAGCTCGCTCCGTCGGATTCGCGTCCCGATCGACTGATGGGTTTGATCAACAAGGATTACGAGCGCCCCGACGAGGCGGTGAAACACTATCGCGAGTCTCTGCGACGGGACGCCCGACAGCCGGATCACGAATCCATACTTCTCGAATTGGCGTACTGCCAGATCAGATTGTTTGACTATCAGAATGCCTTGGAAACGCTCAAACAGACGGCCCGTTCGAGTAAACAGCAGCTCCTGCAAGCCGAGTGTACTCTCAGCATGGGGGATAAATCCTCGGCACAGGTGCTGCTGGAATCGGCACTCTCGGCGGAGCCGCGCAATAAAGAAGCCCTCTTGCTCAAAGGACGAATGGAATTGGAGAGCGGCAAATTTGCCGATGCCATCAAGACATTGAACGATGCCGTAGGCTATTATCCAAAGGATTTTGTGACACGGTTCAAATTAGTGCAGGCATTGAGACGTCAGGGAGATGCGGAAACCGCTCAGCAACAGGAGGCGATCGCCAACGAACTCAAAGAACTGTGGCGCAAGTTTTCGGACCTCCATATGCAAGCTATGAAAGAGCCGAGGAACGCCTCGGCCAGACAGGAATTGGGCAATCTGGCATTGCGTCTGGATCGGCCTGACTTGGCTAAATCGTGGTTTCAGGCGGTGCTGGCGATCGAACCAGAGAACCAACAGGCCCTCGAGCAACTCCTGAAACTAAAATGAGCCGCGAATCGACGACCCGACTGAGCAGGATTTGGACTTGCATGACGATCGTGCTCGCGACGAGTATGCTCGTCTTTTTTTCAGCCTGCGAACCAGGAATGCCGAACCATCCCTCGTCCACCACATCCTCCACCGTGCCTCCTGCCGGCGCCGATTTGGCCATCAGCCGGCAGACTATCGACACACAGATTGAGTCGTTTTGCGGAGCGTGCCATCTCACCCCTCGTCCCGAACACTTTCCACGCAGGGATTGGCGGGAGGAGGTAGAGCAAGGCTATCAGTTGTATTTTCAGTCCGGGCGGACAGATTTGACTATTCCGGTCATGGGCGACGTAATTGCATATTATGAACAACATGCTCCTGACGAACTATCGCTGCCACCGGCTCGGACGATGATCGACTCCGGTGGATTGACTTTTCGGCAATCGTTGGGACCGGAGTTCTCCCAGTCGCCGGCGGTGGCCCATCTCAGCTGGATACCATCTTCCGCGGACAATAAATCGATTGTCGTTCGTTCGGATATGCGATCGGGAGAAGTCCGTGCGGACAGCCTGGATCGGGAAATGCCTGACTCGCAAGTGATCGCAAAGCTTCAGCATCCCAGTCATGCTATCGCGTGCGATCTCGATGGCGATGGCGAACGGGATCTGGTGGTTGCCGACTTAGGGAGTTTCGAACCCGCGGATCACGACAACGGCCGCGTGGTTTGGTTGCGCCGCGATCCCGTGGAGCGTGGGGCGTTCCAGTCTCGAGTGTTGGCCGCGAGCCTCGGACGTGTCGCGGACGTGCAGGCAGCCGACTGGGACGGTGATCGCGACCTTGATTTGGTGGTCGCCGAATTCGGGTGGCGCCAGACGGGTCGCGTGCTGTGCTTGGAGAACCTGGGGGGCGAGCAGCAGCCCGCGAGTTTTCGTCCGCACGTCGTGGATTCCCGGCACGGCGCCATTCATGTGCCCGTCCTCGACATGAATCGGGATGGACACCCGGACTTTGTGGCTTTATTCGGCCAGGAACTCGAGTCCGTCGAATCATTTCTCAATTCAGGAACCGGGACGTTTCGTTCGCAACGGCTATTCGCTGGCGACCGGCCATCGTTCGGCTCGACTGGTATTGCTCTCGCCGATTTGGATCAAGATGGTGATCAAGATATCTTGTATACCAATGGCGATATGATGGACGACTTCCAATTGCGAACGTACCACGCTGTGCATTGGTTGGAAAACCAAGGTCAGGATAAATGGACGCACCATGCGTTGGCCGCGTTTCCCGGCGTACATCGGGCCTTGGCTGCCGACATGGACGGAGATGGCGACCAGGACGTGGTGGCTTGTGCCTTAGTACCGGCCCGGACTCTCGCCCTGCATCCGGACCTCTCGCTCGCCTCCTTGATCTGGCTTGAGCAACGCGGTTCCGGTGAGTTCATACCGCGTACTCTGGAGTTAAACCACTGCCATCATGCCGCAATGGAACTCGGTGACTTTGATGCGGATGGAGACACGGATTTGGTTGTAGGAAACTTTATCACGGGTGACGAACTCCTAAAATCAGCTTATACGATTTGGTGGAACGAGGGGCGAAACGCTGCTCGTTCTCAAGTGTCTATACCATGAACGGTAGTCGCATATTCTCGCGCAAGCGTATCTGGATTCTATCAACCTTACTGGTTGTTTGCTTCTTCACCGCCTGGGCACAGCGTCGCTGGTTGGCTCGGATTCCAAACGGAAGAGCGGAGGCGTGTCTTGCCGCGCATGACGACATACGTGCCATGACCTGGCTGGGGTGGTCGCAGTGGTTATCCGATCGGAATGGTGAGACAGAGTTCCTTCTCGCTCGCTCATATCGCCATCAAGGCCGCTTGGTTGATGCTCGCAATCATCTGCAGCGAGCTTGGGCATTGGGCTGGCCGACCGACATTCTGCAACGCGAACAGTGGCTGGGATTGGCTCAGGCGGGCCAAATGCGGGAAGCGGAACCGTATTTGCCACAATTGCTCGAGGACGCGCGGGATGACGGTCCGGAGATTTCCGAAGCGTTTGTCATTGGCTACCTCAAGACACGGCAATTCAATTCGGCGAATGTGCTAATCAATGCCTGGATACAGGATCACCCTGTCGCACCACAACCGCATTATTGGCGTGCCCTGATTGAACAAGAATCTGACCATCCCGATGCCGCCGAACGTGCTTTGCGATGGTGTTTGGAACTGGATCCTCATCACTACCGCGCAGCTCTGTTACTCGCCGAGGTCCTGTACGAGGACAAGAAGCAAGTTGACGAGGCATTGCAACTCTATCAACTTGCAAAAGCGGACTCGAATCAATTGTCCGATGCGTCGGTCGGAATCGCACGGTGCCTCCGTGCGCAAGGGAAGCGAGAAGATGCTGAGCGAGAGCTCATGACGACACTTGGCAAGCTGCACGATCACAAGGACTTGGTACTCGAACTCGCGAATCTGATGATTGAACGGGGAGACTACAATGCAGCCGTGCAAAGGCTGCAACCGCTGCTGGTCATGCATGCCAAGGATAAGGATTTCCGGTATGCTTACGGTGTGGCATTGCGGGGTATCGGCAGACAAGCCGAGGCCAAACCGCACCTCATATATGCCGCTCAGGCATCTAAAGATCTGTCTCGCATACGGCAATTGATCTTTCGCGCGAATCAAGAACTAGGCAATGTGGAAGTGCGCTATGAGATTGGCAGTGGGATGTTGAAGTACGGAACCGTGAAGGAAGGTCTGATCTGGTTGGAAAGCGCCTTGCAGATTGACGCCAATCATAAGCCGACTCATCAATTGCTGGCTGAGCACTATCAGGAACGTGCGTCGGAAGGCCAGGAGTTCAAAAAACTAGCTTCGCACCATCGCCGGATCGCGGAATCCACTCCCTGACTTCCAGTCGAATGAAATGAACAGCAAAGGTTCGCAATCGCGATTGACCGGTTCCTGGAACCCCGGCGTCCAGCGGTGCATTCGATGGCTGGCACTTGGAACCGTTAGCATCGTGGTTGCCGTGTTGGCGTTTGGATGGTATTACCCAACGCCACGTGCGACGATCGGCAACATGTCTGCGGGACCGAAGGAGAACAACCCCTCATCCGCCATGTCCGGTTCTCTCGAAACGCAGTTGTCACCGTCGGAATACGTGGGGCCGAGCGCCTGTGCGAAATGCCACGCGGAAATTTTCTCAGAGTTTCAGGCGACGAGTCACGTCCGAACTTGTCGGGTGCCCCGATCCAATGAAATGCCAATTGGGTTTGCTTCAGGGCGAGGACAATTCAAATCGTCCTATCCGGGCCTGCGATTTGAAATGAGTCAGGTAGGCCACAACTTTGTCCAAACAACTATTCGCACAACTCCTGCTGGAGAACAGCGTACATCCGCGCGGATCGACTTGGTTTATGGTGCCGGAGGAACTGCCGACGACGTCTTCCTTTCTTGGCGTGACGACGATCACTTGGTTGAACTACCCATGGTCTGGCTTTACCAGCTGAACAAGTGGGGTGCGAGCCACTTTGATCCGAATGGTTCCGGGGACTATTCACGAGCGTTGACGCTGCGTTGCCTGGAGTGCCATAACACCTGGCTAGAGCATGTACCGGGGACCACCAATCAATACCGCCGGGATGGTGCCATCCTCGGCGTTACGTGCGAATCGTGCCATGGTCCTGGTCATAAGCACGTGGAATTCCACGAAGCCAATCCGGAAGCTGAAATTGGCCACGCAATTGTGCATCCCGGTCACTTGACCCGCGATCGTCAGACAGATGTTTGCCTCCAGTGCCATAGCAACTCGATCACTCACCGTGGTCCAGCATTCAGCTATCGGCCGGGCGAGTCTCTGGAGGACCATTATCGATTCTTATCGACCAATCACACTGAGGATGACCACGTTGCTAACCAGATCAAGTACTTACGTGAAAGCAAGTGTTATCAGAAGAGTGACAATCTGACATGTAGTACCTGCCACAATCCGCATCTCGCCAAGGCGCCAGACAATGCAGGTTCACTGTCATGTCAGAAATGCCACCAGCCGGTGGACTGTCTCGACCGGGACCGACTTCCTGCACCGGTCCAGAACAATTGCATCGACTGCCACATGCGGCGATACCTGAAAATCAACGTGAATTTCCAGACTGAAGACGATAATTTCGTGGTGCCTTTCCAACGTTATAACCATCGAATCAGCGTTGATCCGGTTGCGCGGAAAGAGGTGCTCTTGAATTGGTATCGGAAGCAATCGGACGATGATAGCCGGGAAGCAGCCAAACGCCTGACGCAGGCGTTGGTCGACCATTGGTTGGCCGAGGCGGAGCAATGTCGGAGTGACTATCGTTATGTGGGAGCAGTCGCCGCCATTCGCGAGGCATTACTCATCCAAACCACTCCAGACATGCTCGGTAAATTGCGGGAAGCCGTCGCACTCCAAGCGTCGCTGGATGACGACTGGGCTAAGGCGCTCAAACATATTGCCCAAGATCAGTCTGCGGAGGCGATCGAGACGTTTTCCAAGATCCTGAGTGTGAAACCTGATGATGCGAAAGCTCATGGGAAACTGGGAACCCAATACGCCAAGATCGGAAAAAAGGAACTGGCCATTGGACATTTACGAGCGGTTCGAAAGTATGATCCGGACGATGCGTATGGAGAGGCCATGCTTGGTTGGCTGGCTCTCCTTGATAGCAATCTGGTGGAATCGCTGGAACACTATCTGCGAGCCGACGAAATCGAACCCTACGAGGCCAAGATCAACTTCCATCTTGGCCTCGCGCTAGCCGGGTTGAACCGGCTCCCAGAAGCAACTGAACGATTCCGAAAAGCGATTGCGATCGAGCCCAACCACTTGGAGGCTTGCGATTGTTTAATCCTTGCGCTGCGGCAGCAAGGAAAATCACAAGAGGCCGTGACGATCAGTCGCCGAGCGGCGCAAATCACGAATCATCGAAATCTCGACGTTTTGATGACGTTGGCTGAGACTTATGCGGACGCCGGCCAATTCACGGAAGCTTTGGACACGGCAACGCGCGCGCTGCGCCTTGCCGAATCTGACAATCCTTCCCGAGTGCCGCAGGTTCGCCGGACCATGGAATCAATTCGAGACCGCGCCAAGCGGGAACTGAATTAACCAGAACCATTTCCTACGTCCGATTGGCCAAACGCCGCCTTGACTTATAATGCGTTATGGTCATTGACCCGGTTGGGACACCTCCGGCAAGCACAGCCTCGCCGGAGCGGTCGGGTTCCACTCGGCCGCGAGGACACTTGTTCTGATCTTGGGGGATTTGTTATGAGCCATGTTCGTTTGGCGCTCCGATGGATTGTTTGTGGTTTGACTGTTTTGGCCTTTTGCGATTCTGTCGCTGTGGCCGATGAACCTGCCGATCATGCGAAAGCGTTGTCGCAAGCTTTCCGCCAAGCGGCGCGGGAGGTGAAACCGGCCGTGGTTACGATCGTTTCGCATCTCAAACCTCAAGACCAAGATCCGCTGCGGCAACTGCGACAACAACAGCGAAATGGCCGCCAACAACCCGAGTTTCCCCAGGAAGGGGACCTCGACGACCGTGGACTGCAGACAAATGTCGGTTCGGGAGTCATTTTCGACGAACGGGGGCTCGTATTGACCAATGCCCACGTGGTAAGGAACGCAGCAGAAGTTATCGTCCGCATGGCCGACGGAAACGAGTTCAAGGCCAGCGACATCCGCGCCGATCCGGACAGTGATCTGGCCGTGCTCAAAATCGAATCCAAGGAGAAGCTCCCGTTTGCCAAACTTGGCGATTCGTCCAAGCTAGAAGTCGGCGACTGGGTCATCGCCATCGGCAGTCCGTTTGAGCTGGAGGCGACGGTCAGTGCGGGAATCATCAGCGCCAAGGGGCGCAGTGTCGGACACATCATCGAGCGTGGAAGACTGCTGCAAACCGACGCCACAATCAACCCAGGCAACTCGGGTGGACCGCTCGTGAACCTCGATGGCGAAGTGATCGGCATCAACACCGCGATCGCGACCAACACCGGTGTTTTTGCTGGAGTTGGATTCGCGGTTCCGGTGAATTTGGCGAAATGGGTGTCGCGCGAATTGCTCGATCACAACAAAGTCCGACGCGCGTGGTTGGGTGTAGGGATTGGCGAGTTAACCGCGGAGGCCGCTCGCACGTTCCAGGTTCCGGTACGGGCTGGCGTGTGGCTGGTCAGTATCGTGGATGGCGCCCCCGCCGCGCAGGCCGGTTTGCAGCAAAACGACATCATCGTCGAGTTTGGCGGCCTCCCGGTACGGTCACACAGTGAATTGCAGGAAGCGGTCGAGCAACAGCCGATCGGCTCGCAACAAACCGTCGTGGCACTCCGTAAGGGAGAACGCAAATCATTCACCGTAAAGGTTGAAGCATTTCCTGATAGCGCTCTGCGCCGTGGCCAGCTACTCTTGCCATCCGAAGACAATCGAGACCAGCCGGAAGACAAGCAGCCGGAGGACAATAAGAAGCAGGACAAAAAGAAGGAAGACAAAAAGAAAAAAGATACAAAGGAGAAGGGCCCTTCGAACAAATGACCAACGACCCATCATTCAGTACTTCGGCCGTGGTCTCTGCGGCATCCGACAGCGGCGTCGCGGTGGCACGGGTTGTTCTGAAGCCACGTAAGTCGTTGCCATTCTTCGGCCGCCATCCGTGGGTGTTCGAGAGCGCAATCCAATACACCGACGGCGAATTCACGGATGGGGACGTGGTCGACTTGTTCGGCGAGAAAGAGAAGTTCATTGCGCGTGGCATAATCAACACTCGAAGCAAACTTCAGGTGCGACTTTACACCTGGAACGAGGACGAACCACTCGATGAGGGGTTCTGGCGGCGGAGGCTGGAGCGCGCCGTGCAACTGAGGCGCGATTTGGCGGTGATTGCGCCGGCACAGGCGAGACGCCTAGTCTTTAGCGAGGCCGATGGGGTCAGCGGACTGATTGTCGACCAATACGGTGAATACCTGGTGGCGCAGTTGACCGCCGTGGCGATCGCGCGCCGTTGGGAACGGCTGTTGCCTATTCTGGTCGAACTCACGCAGCCGCGCGGAGTCATCGCACGCGGCGATAAGAGCATGTCGAAGGAGGAAGGTTTCGAGTTGGATGCGGGTGTGGCATGGGGTGAAGGACCCGATGGGCAAGTCTTCATTGACGAGCAAGGTGTCCGTTTTGGGGTCGACCTGCTCGGTGGTCAAAAGACTGGTTTCTATTTGGATCAGGCCGAGAATCGCAGCGCGGCGGCCAAGTACTTGCGTGGCCGGCGCGTGTTGGACTTGTTTTGCTACACCGGAGGATTTTCACTCGCGGCGTCGCACCTCGGAGGCGCTGTCGAAGTTCTCGGCATCGATGGTAGCGACCGGGCGATCACCTTGGCCCGTGCAAATGCCGAGTTGAACGGCGTCGGCAATGTTCGGTTCGAGCAGCAAGACGGGTTCGAGGCGCTCGACGAGTTGCGTTCACGCGGTGAGAAGTTCGGCGCAGTGATCCTGGATCCACCGAAGTTTGCCCGCAATCGACGTCAGGTCGATGAAGCCCTGCGCGCGTACCATCGAATCAACCGTCTAGCGGTCGACCTGTTGAGTCCGAATGGAATCCTCGTCACGTGCAGTTGCTCTGGCGGCGTCTCGCGCGAGGATTTCCTGCTCATGTTGTCCGGCGTCGCACAAAAAAGTGGGCGTGACATTCAAGTTCTCGAGCAGCGTGGTGCATCAGCAGATCATCCGATCAGTGTGACTTGCCTCGAGACCGATTACCTCAAGTGCTTCGTTTGCCGCGTGGTTTGACAGTTAGTCGAGACGAAAATGGAGGGCAGGAAAATGAAACTCCAAGTCGGCCGGCATTGGCCATATTTCTGTCCTTGATTTTCCTGTCTGCTTAGCCAGCCAGCCATTCCTCCAACTGCCGACGCAAATCGGCGGCCTTCGTGGCATGGGCCGGATCGTCGATGAGATTGCGAAGCTCGTCGGGATCCGCTTGCACATCAAACAGTTGCTCGCGAGATGCCGCCGGATAGCGAATCAGCTTCCAATGGCCAGCTCGAATCATGCGTTGCGAGTTTCCAAAGTAGCCGACAATGAACGGGTGGACTTCCTGGCGCTCACCGCGCAGGACTGGGACCAGGCTTAGGCCATCCACCTTCGGGATCTCGATCCCTACCAGTTCGCACACGGTCGGAAACAGATCACGCAGATAGCATTGGGCGTCACGGTGTTCACCGTGAGGGATGCCGGGTCCGCGCATCAGAAGTGGCACGTTAATCGTGTGCTCGTACATGTTCTGCTTGCCGCGCAGACCGTGGCTGCCAATCGCCAGCCCATGGTCGCTGGCGAAGATGACGAGCGTGTTGGCAGCCAATCCGGTCTCGTCGAGCGTCTGCAGGATGCGGCCGATCTGCTGATCGAGATGCGTGATTACGGCATAGTACACCGCCAATTCGTCGCGGACGTCCGCTGCCGTGCGCGGAAATGGCAAAAGCAACTCGTCGCGGCCACGAAGGTTGCCATGGTCGAACGGATGCTGCGGAGTAAAGTTGAGTGGGAGCGGAAGTTGGTCCGGGGGGTAACGTTGCCCAAACCCTGGTGGCACGAATAACGGGTCATGCGGGGCGGTGAAGTTGACGTGCAGGAAGAACGGCTTGCTCTGCTGCTGTTTGATCAAGCGAATTGCAGCGTTCGCGAATTCCGCACTGATGTTTGGTGTCAGACCGATGCCTTTCTCTGGCAGCAGTTGTCCACCATCTGTTTGAAATTGCCAACCGACATAGCCTGTAACCGGCTGTCCGTGGCGATCCAATTGCGGGTTCGCAGGCGCTTTGCCGCCGGCATACAGTCCGTCGACTTCGTCATATCCGCGGGTGGATGGGCGACCGGGGGTGTGCCACTTGCCGACATAGCACGTGCGATATCCGGCTTGCTGCATGACCTGCGGCCAGAGCAGCACATCTTGTCGCAAGCGTCCCTCGCTAAAATATCCGTTGTGAAAACTGGTCATCCCTGACAGCAATTCGGCACGGCTCGGGACGCACAGCGGATTGGCGCACGTCGCGCGGCGAAAGACCGTGCCCGCCCGGGCAAGCTTGTCGAGATTCGGCGTTTCGATTCGTTCGTTTCCCAGCGCCCGAATGGTGTCGGGCCGCTGGTCGTCGGACACGATCAACAGGACATTTGGCCGTTCGTTGGCGATAGCCGTTCTGGTAAACAGCAACATGAACAAAGCGGCACAGATCCCGCAGCCCCAGGCGATAACTTTAATTGATTGTCCGATCGTGGAGGATCGCATCGCAATGTTGCAAATGCTGCAACTGTTCGAGATCGTAACGAGCTCCGCGCAAGTCGACCAGATAGAAGTCGACTCCTTCGATATTGGCTCCGCGGAGGTCGGCGCCGCGCAGATCGGCCTTGCGAATATCTTCGGGCGCTCGAAAGTTCTGCTCGTCGTATTCGTTCGTGTAAAAGCCGGTCCGAGTTCCGTGCGACGGATAAGGACTGTCGACCAGGCCACATCGCGTCGAGCCAAGATGAAAGGAGGCACCCCGCAAGTCCGCGTTGCGCAGATCGGCGTTTTGCCATTGAATGTCTGCGAGTCCCGTCTCGCGTAAGTCCGCATGCTGGAAGTTCGGCGCATCCATCACCGAGCCGGTCAACAAGGCTTTCTGCAATTCTGCATACCTAAAATTGGGACTATCGAGTTGCACACCTTCGAGATCGCAATCCACCAGATGAGCCCGATGGAAGTTCGCGCCGTCGAGGTAAGCGTCACGCAAACGCACTCCCGTGAGATGGGCAAATGACAAATTGGCGTTGCGGAGATCAGCCCCGTCCAGCTTTGTAAAAGTGAGATCGGTCATGCCGAGATCCGCGCCACTCAAATCGGCTCCTCGAAAATCCGCGCCGCTCAGCCTGGCATGGCTGAGGTTCGCACATCTCAGATTGGCCCGGACAAACTTCGCTTTCTCCCATATCGAATTTTCCATAATCGCGTGGGATAGATCGGCTGCCGTCAAGTCTGCGGCAGCGCCATTGGCATTCTGCAGTAAAGCGCGCTGCAGGGATGCCCCGGAGAGATTCGCCAAATGCAGATCGGCATGCTCAAGATTGGACTGAGATAAATCGGCGTCCATCAGGCTTGCATGCCGCATGATTGCTCCCTGCAGCATTGCCCCACGCCAGGCAATGCCGTTCAAAACTGCGTGAGCAAGATTCCGATTTGGTCGCGACTCGACTTCTGTGGGCAGTCCGGCCGCATGAAGTATGCTGACCGCCATTCCGAAAGCCTCGCTGGAATTGTTTTTCAGTATCTGCGAAAGGGCGTCTTCCGCGGCAGGAATCACGGCGAGTGCGGCCGCACACTCGTGAATCAACGCGTTGGAAAGCACGCTGTGCAGCACTCGCTGTTCGGTGATTACGGAACGCGTGATGTGAAGGGCAGCCAGCACGCGGCGTGGTCCTTCGGGATTTAGCAATCGCAGAAATTTCGGTGGCAGACAGCTCTTCAATCGAGCCGCGAATCGGGTAGCATCCTTTTCCAACCCCTGTAGCGTTGCCAATGAGAACATACCGCCGCGCCGCAGTAGATCGTCATCCGCAAGAAACTGCCGAAACACGTCGTGCAGCGCCATACGCACAGAATGGATGCTGTCGTTGGCGATCATCCGGTCGAGAACCACTCGAACTAGTTCTGGACACCCCTCAACCAGATCCTGATCGGAAGTATTCCGCCAGCGACCCATGACCGACGCGGTTCGAGCGGGCGAGACGGCCAGCAGGTACTCCAGGACATCGTCATCGATCCACGGCGCCATGTTCAAGACCACGTCCGGCTTATAGTTGCCGTGAAGAACAAAGACCAGCACTCGATGTCGCACGGTCCAAACTTGCGACGAGCCCGGATCATCATCGAGCAACAAGAGTCGGTCGTCCGACAATACTGCGGCCAGATGCCGTAACGCGGTCGTCTTGCCAGAGCACCGCGGCCCCCACAGCGCGACTACGTGCCGCTTTTGAGTTTGCAGTAAGTCCGCGATCTCGTCTTCGAGCAATACCGCATCCCCAGTGATCTGTGAGATCACACGAGGTCGTACGAGCGCTCGGCATGGAGAAACGGAAGACATCCGGTAACTCAAGATTTGGGAATGGAAACCCGCAGCAACGCCGACATGATACCCCGTTCGGTTCGGTCAAAGCCAGTTTTCCTAGCGGGAATTGATGCCGTGAGAGATTTGAAATCTCAGATCTTTTACCCCCAATCTATAACCCACTCCTCCCCTGCTCTCGGTCGAAATGCGCGGGTTATGAATTGAGGGTAAAAAATGCACGCAAGGAAGGCGCGCGGGCTGCTATTGGATTGATGCGTAATGACGCTGGCTTTGTCGAAAGTGGCACTGTCCAGTTAGGCGACCTGGATTGGCGTTTTAAAGTCAGCCGGCTTGATGGCAATGATCGAGCATTCGACGCGATTGATCAGTGTTTCCGCCGTGTTGCCAATCAACAGTCCGGAGATCCCGGTCCGAGCCACGGTCCCCAGAACTAATACGTCAAAGCCGCCGGTGTTCACGAACTGAATCAACTCCTGGGCTGGATCTCCGCGAAGTAAGTGCACATGCGAGTCTGTGGGAGAAATGTGAAACGATTCCAGCAGCTTGCCTAGGTGTTCACG
The DNA here is from genome assembly GCA_964519825.1 of uncultured Pirellulaceae bacterium. GTDB lineage: Bacteria > Planctomycetota > Planctomycetia > Pirellulales > Pirellulaceae > CAZFLF01. Next base: position 23,883 of record CAZFLF010000004.1, read on the forward strand.
AGCCTCACACTCCGCGTCTTTCACCAGGCTTTCAAACTCATCGCGTTTCATATAGTCCTTGATCAGACTTTCGCCATAAACGCTCCAGACGTGAGCGATATGCGGAGGCGAATCTCCGGCCACCGCAATCGCCCAGTCTAAGATGTCGTGATTCAGCATCTGGTGTGCCTCGTCAGTCGCGGTGGCATCGACTGCGACGGCGATCTTGTCCTGACTGCCGGAGCGACGGGGACGGAACGCCCACACGGGACAGGGACAATAGCGAATCAGCCGCATGGCAGTCGTGCCGAAAGCGCCCGGGTGTTGACTGAACTGACCCTTGGCATCTTTCATGACCAGGTCATGATTGGAACGCACGACCTCGCTAATGATTTGGTCCGACGACTTGCCGGACAGCACCTTCGCGGTCACCGTGATCCCGCTTTTCCGTAAGGAAGCGGCCAATCCTTCTACCGCTGTTTCCTTTTGCTGAATCACCGCCTGGCGAATCTCGTTGTAGTCGGTTGCCGCCAGCCGCACGGGCCAGGAAAACTCCGGCACAATATCCACGATTTTCAACGCAGCGCCTTGCGATTTGGCCAACTCGGCGGCACGGGCAAGCAACGCCTGTTCATCAGCGCGAGTGTCGACCTGAACCAAAATGTTCGTGAATCGCTTCATTTACCGATTGAATAAGAACCCTGGGCTGTTGATCAGTGCCCAAGCGAGATCTTGAACGCCGATCAATCGCTTGTTCTTCAGTTGCTCGTCCGAACGCTGGACTGCGGATTTCAGACGTTGGTATTCCGAATCGAGTGCTTGATAGTGGGCGGCGAGTTTGGCTTTCTGTTCGTCGTTGCGTTTGTCGGCTGGGACCGCGAACACCGCGGCGATGTCGGCTGGGAGTTTGTTGAAGCCAACTGGACGCGGCGAAGTCGTGACGGAGAGACGGAAATGGCCGAGTGTATGAGTGCTGTCCGGATAATGCTGGACCAATGAGAATGAAAGCACCGTCCCGCCATCGCTCCCGAGGTTCGCCGTCAGTTCGAAGATCGCCGTATGGTTTTGGTTGAAAGCAGGGGAAACCGCCCAACCCGATGCGTCGTTACCGTCAATGGCGCCAGTCACGTTCCAACTTTCCTGGCTGAAGTCGGCGGAAGGATTCTGCAGCGAAGCCGGCGTGGCTTTCGTAGGATCGGCCTTTGGCGCCGCCGTCAGTTTCAATTCGCTCAGTACAAAGTTGCCGTTCAGTGCCCGCCCAGGTCCACCCGCTGGCAGTGATGCATCCGCGAGCGCCTCGATGCGGACCGCCGTGATGTCCTTCAAATCGGTAGGAGCGATCACGGTGTACGTATCTTTACCGTTGGCGCCAGAGACGAGGATCGACTGGTCGTCGAGTTTTTTGAATGTCGCGCCGACCTCGGATTTCATTTCGGCAGGTTCCAGTACTTTCCATTCAGAGACATTGCCGATCGATTGTTCCCACGCAGTCTGCTTGGCCGGGAGCCCGGCTTCGTAGGCCTTGAGGGACTCGACGAGTTTATCGTGGCCTTCGCCAGCCGCATTCATGGCTTCCAGACCGAGCTTGATCTCATCCGCCGTGGGTTGCCGAGCGATGAAACGCAAGAAAACTTCACGGATCAATTGCGTATCATCCGTTTGAGCCGCAACGAGCTTGGTCAACTCGCTGTTCGGGTTGCTGATGGCATTCGAGACCGTCGGACCATTGACGAGCTTCATGATGGGTCCGAGCACCATGCCAGTCGATCGTTCGCACTCACAGGAGCTTTCGCGCACGGGGCGTCCAAAGTCTTCGAGGAACGGGTCGCTCGCGCCAGAGTCGGGCAATTCCGAAGCGCGCATCCCTTCGGGCAAGCCGGCGAAGTGCTGGCGCGAACCCGTCGCTGCGTGAATCGCGTCGTACAGCACCTCGGCGGGCAAGCGGCGCGGGATCGCGTGCGAATAGTTGATGTCATCG
>CAZFLF010000005.1:0-23867 GCA_964519825.1 uncultured Pirellulaceae bacterium
ACCTTGGCACAGTAGGTCTGTTTGGAGTAATTGACCTTCGTTGCCGTGCCATGCATGGTCCTCTTCCCTCTCTTCTTCTTTGCGCCTTTGCGGCTTCGCGTGAGCCCTCCTTCGAATCTGTCTCGCATGGAATCGCCTGCTGGATATAATCGGCGCGGTGTTCCTTTCCCGACGACGACTAGAACTTGGACGGCCAGATACGGCATATGAACCTACTCCTTATTGTCCTCGTGTCTGCCGGTTTGTTAAGCGTTGCCTATTGGACTTACGGTCCATTGTTGACGCGATTGTTGCAGTTAAATCCGCAAACGACGACGCCAGCGTATGAGTTGCGCGACGAGGTTGATTACGTGCCGCTGGAGTCCAACGCGTTGCTGAGCCAGCATTTTTCGGCGATCGCGGCGGCTGGGCCGATTGTCGGACCGATTCTCGCCGGTGCAATGTTCGGCTGGCTCCCCGCGCTCATCTGGATCTTGATTGGAGCCATCTTTATCGGCGGGGTGCATGATATGACGGCGCTCACCGCGTCGATTCGCCACAAGGCGCGTTCGATTGCCGAAGTGACCCGCGAACATATGAGCCAGCGGTCGTTCATGCTGTTCCTGACATTCGTGTGGCTGGCCCTGGTTTACATCATCGTGGCCTTCACCGACATCACCGCCGCGTCGTTTGTCGACATCGTCACCTTAGAAAATGGAGAGAAAGTTAGCGGTGCGGGAATCGCCTCGTCATCGCTTATGTACCTGCTGCTGCCGGTCGTCATGGGGTTGTTGCTAAAGTCGGGAAAGATGTCGCTGCGAACCGCGACAATCGTCTTTTTGCCGCTTGTGGGTGTGGCGATTTGGGCCGGACAGAAGGTCCCCTTCGACGTCGCGGCGATGGTGCAGTCGGTTCGGCCCGCGCTTTCGGTCAATGAAGCCAACGGTGTAGCCCATAAAATCTGGGACGTGGCGCTGTTGGTTTATTGTGTCATCGCCTCGGTGGCACCCATGTGGATTCTGTTGCAGCCGCGCGGGCACTTGGGAGGCTACTTCCTGTACCTGGCCTTATTGGGTGGAGCTATGGGCTTAGTGATTCAGGGAATCCAAGGAGTCAGTAGTGGCGTCGAGCCGGTGAAATTCCCAGCGTTCCTCGGCTGGACCAGCGCCGGCGGTCAGACACTCTTTCCCATTCTGTTTATTACGATCGCCTGCGGAGCCTGCTCGGGTTTCCATGCACTGATCGCCTCGGGAACAACCTCTAAGCAATTGCGCCATGAGACCGACGCCAAGTTGATTGGCTACGGCGCGATGTTGCTCGAAGGGATGGTCGCGGTCGTTTCCCTATGCTGCGTCATGGTCTTAGCTCGCGACCACCCGTTGATGAGCAACCCCCAACCGAACCTGATCTACGCCCAAGGCATTGGGAGTTTCCTTAATACATTTGGGATTCCGGCCGCATTTGCGGTCTCATTCGCATTGATGGCTTTCACGACGTTCGTTTATGACACGCTTGACGTGTGCACGCGGTTGGGCCGCTACATCATTCAAGAATTGACCGGCTGGCATGACGCGAAAGGACGGTGGCTCGGCACTTTGTTGACCGCCGGCGTACCCATGATCTTCGTAACTCAAAAGGTCACGAATGCTCAGGGAACAGTTGTGCCGGCTTGGCGGCTATTCTGGTCGCTGTTTGGGGCGAGCAACCAACTTCTCGCGGCACTGACGTTGCTCACAGTCACCGTTTGGCTGTGGCGCACGCGAGGCAAGTGGTGGGTGTGGATTGTGACCGGAATCCCGACCGTGTGGATGTATACGATGAGTACTTGGGCGCTCGGTACGATGGTCTACGGTGGACTGAAGCCGTACTTCGAAGGAAAATCTAGGTTTGATGTTGTACCGTGGATCGGACTGGTGTTGATCGCGTTGGCCACACTCATGCTGATCGAAGCAATTATCGTCATCGCACGCAGTCTCGGCGGCGGGGCGGGGAGCGGACGTAAACCGGCGACCGCTGGGGCTGGAGTGGCGTGAAGAGAGTGTGAGAGTGTGAGAGTGAAAGGGGCGAGAATTATTTGAACGCCATGCCTGGCCCTTGGTTTCTTTTGCAAAGCTCAGTTTTGATTTTGCATTTGTCTGCTCCGTGGTCGCGTCTCTCCGAGACGCGCACCCCAGCGCTTCAAACCCCCGCTGCCACAAAACCCCAGCAAATGGAATCGTTGGCTACGGTCCTCACTCGATGCGTGCGCTGCCACCACGGGCCTGATCCCAAAGGGGGCCTTAATCTCTCCACCCTGGATGGAATGCTACGCGGCGGCGACAGCGGGCCTGCAATTAAGATCCGGCAGCCGGACGAGAGTTTGCTCATCAAGCGGGTCACCGAAGGCTCGATGCCGCCGATCGGCGACGGTGACCAGTTGCCGGCAGCGGACGTCGAGACTCTGCGAATGTGGATACAATCGGGAGCGGATTGGCCCGCAAATCGAGTGCTCCGACCGGTGGCTATTCCGGCGGCCCCACTGCCGCTCCCGCAACAACTCACGGAGGATTTTTCATGTCCACGTCCGACAAGACTTCCGCGGCGTTCACCGCGATGCGGCGACTCTCCCCGCGGCGACATTCGTCTCAGGCCGCGAATGAAGAGCAGCTAGTCGCTGAACAGCTCACCCATTTCGGACTTGATCCAGCCTCAGAGTATGGCCGTACCGTGGCGGGCATCGCGCGGCACCTCTACAACACGTCCGTCGACGTCGACAATCTCGGGCGAGTCACAGCCGAAACGATTGGCTCACTCGATCGCTCCCAACGGATCGCGTACTTCAACGCTAAGAAGTTCCTTTCGTTCCAAATCGCCAAGATCCTGGATTCTCTGCAAAACTCCTTTCGTCGCAGCTATCAGGAGCTGCACTTGACCTGCGACACGCAGTCCGCGAAAGGTCCGTATGCAGTATTCGACAATGTCACGGCGATTTTCTCGGCCACCCCCGTTATCGCCCGGACGGCAACGTATATCTACGCCTGCGCCGAATGGATCGAAGACGCGTTTCAAGGCAAGGAATTGCTGCTGGAGATATACTCGCGGCTGCTCAATCCGACGTCGATATCACTGGCCAACTTTATCGTCGACTTGGAAGCGGGACCGTACTCGTCCCAATACTTCGCTTGGAATTTCAACAGCGGCATGGCGGCGATCGACGCGGTGTTGTCGCATGTCCTCGGGCGCGACGACGTGCTGATCACCAGCCGCAATATCTACGGCGGTGCCCACCAGTTGATTCACGATTGGTTTGCGAAACCCTCCAATCTGGCCATCGGCGTCGTTACGTTCGACGGCTACACTGTGGAGGATTTTGAACGCGGACTACAGCGCGCCCGGATGACTTACGCCGACCGGTTCGCTGCGGGCCGCAAGGCGTACTTGTATCTGGAATCACCTTGTAACCCGCACGGCTATGTGTTGGACCTCCCGGCGATCTGCGCTGCAGCGCATCGGGCGGGATTGCGCGTTTTGCTCGACGCCACCGTGGGAACGCCGTTTCTCGTCCAACCACTCCAACGGGAAGATCCGGCGGAACGTCCCGACTTCGTCATCCACAGTTACACAAAAGATCTTTCCGGAACGGGCCAGACGATCGCGGGAGTGGTGCTCGGCCGCAACCACGACATGTTCATTCCCAAGGGGGATACGATGAACGGCGTGGCCTGGAATGAGACGCTGTTCTGGAACGTTTATTACGTCAAAGGAGCTTTCTTACACGCCGACGCCGCCTATGAAGTGATTCAAGGAATGCGAACCCTCAGCGTGCGAATGTTACAGAAGTGCATCAACACGGCGATCCTGGCCCGCTTCTTCGATACTCATCCCAAAATCAACGTTCACTGCAACGTCCTTCCAGAGGACCATAACTCGCCCATTCGCGAGCGGCTGCTGTTTTTGGGGCTGCCCGCTCCACTGTTCACGATCGACATGGAAGACGTGCCGCGCGAGGCGTTCCAGCGGTTCTTCGATTCATTGGAACCGGTCTTCTCGCACATGATCAGTCTGGGGCAATCGAACACGATCGTGACCTGCCCGGCATTCACGACTCACTCGGAACTCGATGCCAAGGCACTGGCCGAGAGTGGCATTCAACCGACGACGATCCGACTGGCCGTGGGGGACGAAGACCCGAAGGACCTGATTGCCCATTTCATTTACGCCGCGCGGCTCGCAATTGATCCGGTGGTTCCCGGCTTTTCCGAGCAGTTTGCCACGACAGTCGAAATCGACGCGCTGGTCCGCGACACCTATCTCGAAGGCCACCGCCGGCACGTCGACGCGAAACGGCCGTTTGATAGCTATCGAAGGTAACTCCGAACTCTGCGATCTCCGTGCCTTCCGGTGCTTTGCTCGAATCTTGTCAGGTTGGACTTGTGTCCCAGGCCTAGTTTTTCGATTCTGGGCATAGTTGGATGGGGCGACTAAAGGAGTGGTGATGAACATCATCGTCTTTGAAGATGAACAGGTCACGCGATTGCATCCAGTTTCGCTAGGTCGGCCGGCGTATGCGATCTCGTGTGGGTCTTTTCGTCTCATCGACTGGTTGCGGGAGCTTGGTTGTCCGCTGCGGGGGGTCGTGCGGCCGTACTTGGCGGAGCTGCAGCGGATTGACTTTGCCGATCTGGCCCAGTCGCTAACTCCGGGACCGACACTGATGGTCAACGCTCGACTCGTCCCTTCAGTGGATACCTTTCAGCAGTTGCGGTCTTTGTTGAAGGAGCCGCGGGCGGCAGTCGCACTGACGGAAAACTCCGTAGCCGCGGTTATGCTCGGGCAAGACGCCGACGCGACAGCCGAGGATCTCGAACCGTCGACTGTCGCGGCTTTCTTGCAACGGATTGGCGTGCACAGCCTCCCGGTGCTTGAAGTCCGCCTGCCGCTGTTCGCCCACCCGCACGATGTGATCCACTTCAACATGCAAATCCTGGCGAGGAACCTGGAGTACAGAATCGCATCAGGAAAGTACCGCGAGCTGGCACCGGGAGTTTTCGCCGGCGCAGGAGTCGCGATCAGCCAGTACGTCGAAACCGACACGAAAGCCGGTCCAATCGTGCTCGATGAGAATTCCACTGTCGGTCCGTTCTGTTTTATGCGCGGCCCGGCCTACTTGGGACGCGGTGCGAAACTGATCGAACACGCGGCAATTAAAGACGGGGTCTCCGCCGGGCATACGACGAAAATTGGCGGTGAAGTCGAAGCGGCGGTGATCGAACCCTATACGAATAAGCAACACCACGGGTTCCTCGGACACAGTTATTTGGGCAGTTGGATCAATCTCGGAGCGGGGACCTGCAACAGCGACCTAAAAAACACGTATGGCAAAGTAAACCTCGAATACCGCGGCGAAAAGGTCAACACAGGCATGCAGTTCGTCGGCTGCATGGTCGGTGATTATGCTAAAACCGCAATCAACACCGGCATCTTCACCGGCAAGGTCATCGGGGCGTGCAGCATGCTCTATGGCTTCGTGACGACGAACGTGCCGAGCTTCGTGAATTACGCCCGCTTGTTCGGACAGGTGACCGAATTGCCACCCGAGGTGATGATCGCAACGCAGCAGCGCATGTTCCAGCGGCGCAATGTCGTCCAGCGGCCGTGCGACATCCAACTGATTCAAGATATGTACGAGCAAACACGCGACGAGCGACAACTGCCCGGCGAACCACTGTCGCTGTAGTGCGGTCATTGAGTTTGCATCGTTAAGGTTTTTTATTCCCTGTCGAGATCTCTCAACTTTTTAATTTGACCTTTCATGTCTCTCGCAAAACACTACCTGCCCAACCGCCTGGCATTGTCCTTCGAACTGTTTCCTCCCAAGACGGCGGCGGGTGAAGAGGCCTTATTCACGCACGTAGCCCAGCTCGTGGCTTTTCGTCCGAGCTTCATCACTTGTACTTATGGAGCAGGCGGATCGACCCGAAACAAGACGCTCGACATCGTGACGCAAGTAAAAGAACGCTTCAAAGTGCCGGTCGCTTCCCACCTCACTTGCGTGGGTTCGACGGTCGAACAGCTACAACTGTATTTGGTCGAAGCACAGCGGCGCGGGGTCGACTATATCGTGGCTTTGCGCGGCGATCCGCCGCAGGGAGATGCGACCTTTCAGCCGGTCGTCGGCGGGCTGCGATACGCCAATGAGTTAGTCTCTCTCGTTCGGTCGGAGTTTTCCGGCTTCGGTATTGCGGTCGCGGGCTATCCCGAAAAGCACCGTGAAGCGCCGAGTTTGGAGATCGATCTCGAGAACCTTCGGCGCAAAGTCGACAACGGCGCGGATATCATCATCACCCAGCTGTTCTACAACAACGAAGATTTTTTTCGGTTCCGTGACCGCTGCCAGCAGCTCGGAATCCACGTGCCGATCGTGCCTGGGATCCTGCCGGTAACGAATCTGTCTCAGATTCAGCGCATCACGTCACTGTGTGGCGCGGTCCTCCCGCGCGAGTTCCTCGCGAAGCTTGGCGAACGCGACGACGAATCGTGGCAATTCCAGGTCGGCGTTGAGTTCGCCACCGAGCAGGTCCGGGGGCTGATCGAAGCCGACGTTCCGGGCATCCATTTCTACGTCTTAAACAAATCGCAATCCACCTCCGCGGTGCTGCAAGCGGTACGCGCATAGTGGCCGAGTCTAACGGGGCTTGTGTACCATGGTGCGGACAATACACCTGTTTTGGACCGTGATGTCTTTGGCGGAGCTGCCGTATGTCGTTGGAATTACGAAACCGGATTTTCCAGGAACTGGACGCCCTCGTCTTGATCGACCCTCATACGCATATCGACGCGATGCTGCCCGCGTCGCGGAATTTGAGTGATATTCTCGGTTACCACTATTACACAGAACTCGCTCATTCCGCCGGCATGCCCAAAGATCAGATTGAGGACTTGGAAATCGGACCGCGCGAGCGGGTGGGACGGCTGATCGCCAACCTGGGTCCGATCAGCAACACGATTCAGTACAGTTGGCTGTTGGAAATGTGCCAGGCGTTTTTCGGATTTACCGACGAACACATCACACTCGAGAACTGGGAGGCTCTGTACGACGCCGCCGAACAAGCCATGTCGCAGGTGGATTGGGCCGAACAGGTTTTGCGCAAGAGCGGGATTGAAGCGGTCTTCCTAACGAACAACTTTGACGACGCGCTCGAAGGATTCGACACAAACGTCTATGTTCCATGTCTTCGGACCGACGACCTGGTATTTCATCTCGGCAAGGACATGGTGCAGCGGCGGCTGACTCGTTGCACGGATTCCGCGATTACCAACGCCGATAATCTGCGTATGGCGATCGCCAAGCTCTTCGAGCATTTCACGCGGAACAAAGCTCGCGCGTGCGCGATTTCGTTGCCCCCTGATTTCACTCCAACGCGAGTTTCATCCGGACGCGCGTCAACCGCCATCGACGCCGTGCTGAACAAAGGAAACGAGGCCAGTGAAGCGGATCGCCGAGCGGCGTCGCACTACGTCTTTTGGACTTTGGCTGAATTCTGCGACGCGTACCAGTTGCCGTTCGATTTGATGATCGGCGTGAATCGAACGGTTTACGAAGCCGGCGTGCATCAAGGACAAGATCTCTATGACAGCCGCGTGTCATTGATTCAGTACCGCGAGTTGTTCAACGCCTTTCCGCGTGTAACATTTCCGATCTCAGTGTTGGCCAGCGTGACGAATCAGGAGCTGACCAGCTATGCCTGGATTTTTCCCAACGTCGTCACCAACGGACACTGGTGGTACTCGAACACGCCAACCTTTATCGAACACGACTTGGCCGCGCGATTGGAAGCCGTCCCGAGCACGAAGCAAATCGGATATTACAGTGATATGTACAAACTGGAGTTCGCGCTCCCGAAGTTTGCCATGTATAAGCGCATCCTCGCGAAGGTATTGGCCGAGCGCTTCATTGTGGACAGGAGCTGGAGCGAAGAGCGCGCTGTGGCATTCGGCAAACAAGTTCTCCGCGGCAACGTGGAACGAGTGTTTTATAGGGGTTAGAGGTTAGAGGTCAGAGGTCAGGAAAAGACACAATCGCTAATTACCAAATCCCAATGGCAAAATCCAAATGACCAAATGACGTAGACTCTTTTCCTAACCTCTAACCTCTGACCTCTGACCTCTGACTTGGAGTCCTAACTGATGGAAATGGAAAAGCTGGTTTCGCTGTGCAAGCGTCGTGGGTTTTTGTTTCAGTCCAGCGAAATCTATGGCGGTCTGAATGGATTCTGGGATTACGGCCCGCTGGGGGTCGAGTTGAAGCGCAATATCAAAGAAGCGTGGTGGCGCGACATGGTCTCCGGCCATGACGAGCTCAGTGTGCCGCCGGGAGCTCCGTCCGCGTACGAAATGACCGGGCTGGATTGCTCGATCATCATGCATCCGCAAGTCTGGAAAGTCTCCGGACACTACGATTTATTTTGTGACCAGATGATCGACTGCCAGCAGACGAAGAAGAGGTATCGCTTCGATCACATTTATGTCGTCGAACTAGACATTGATCTGTCGCAATCGACCAATCCCGACATTCAAAAGAGCGGTCAGCTCCGAGAATATTGGGGAACGCTCGGTACGACTTTGGAAGACCAAAGCAAAGATGTGTTCGAACGAGTCGGAAAAAAGTACTCGATACGCAATCGAGACCTTTCCGAAGCGCTGTCCATTCTAGGGGTAAAGACTCTGCCGACTCTGGTCGCGCAGGGCGTTTCGATGGACCGCGTAATTGGGCCTGATGCTAATATTGCCGGCAGGTTATTAGGTCCGCGCGAATTCAACTTGATGTTCAAGACCATTGTTGGCGCATTAGGTAGCGAGGAGGACGCGGCGTTCTTACGGCCCGAGACGGCTCAAGGCATCTTTGTCAACTTCAAAAACGTCTGCGACAGCACACGCGTGCGAGTTCCGTTCGGAATTGCGCAAGTGGGGAAGAGCTTCCGGAACGAGATCACGCCCCGCAACTTCACTTTCCGTTCGCGCGAATTCGAGCAGATGGAGATCGAGTTCTTCTGTCATCCGAGTTCGTCGCCCGATTGGTACCGCTATTGGCGCGACCGCCGGATGAAGTGGTACACCGATCTCGGCCTGGCGGGCGAACGGCTACGGCTGCGCGAACACACGGCGGATGAACTCAGCCACTACTCCTGTGGCACGTCGGACATCGAGTACGCGTTTCCATTTCTATCGGAAGGAGAGTTTGGCGAACTGGAAGGGATCGCACACCGTGGCGATTTCGACCTGCGCAGTCACATGGAAGGGAAGCTCGACGAAAAGACGCGGCCGCTACAAGTGCAGCTTGGCCCGGACGGCAAACCAAAATGGCGGGGCAGCGGCAAGGATCTGACCTATCGGGATGATTTAACCAACGAACGATTTACGCCACACGTGATCGAACCGTCCGCCGGGGCGGATCGCGGAACACTGGCGTTCCTCTGCGAGGCCTATCACGAAGACCAAGCGCCTGACGAGAAAGGGGCCATGCAGACTCGGATCGTCATGCGGTTCCATCCGCGGATCGCGCCCATTAAGGCTGCGGTGTTCCCACTCGTCAAGAAAGACGGCATGCCGGAAATCGCGCAAGAGATCTATCGGGCGCTCAAAAAGCATCTCAATGTCTTCTACGACGAAAAAGGGGCGGTCGGTCGCCGCTATCGCCGCCAGGACGAAGCGGGCACGCCGTTTTGTATCACGGTCGATGGGCAGACTCTGGTGGACCGCACGGTCACGATCCGTGATCGCGACACGCTGCAGCAATGGCGGGTAAACATTGACGATTGCGTGAACGAAATCCGGCAGCGTGTGTCGTGAGATAGCCACTCCGCCTCCACCGTGGAGACGCGGCTGCCACGGGCCTGCTTCGTCCGGCGCGAGTAACTTTCGATGTACATTCCCGCCAGTTTTGCCGAGACCGATCCGGACAAACTGTTCGACTTCATCGAACGGCACAGCTTCGCGACGTTGATTTCAACGAACCAGACCGAGCCGCTCGCAAGCCATCTTCCGCTGCTGATCGAACGCCAGGCTGGAACACATGGATGCCTGCTGGGACACATGGCGCGGGCGAATCCGCAATGGAAAGGAACGGACGGACAGCGTGTGTTGGCGATCTTTCATGGACCGCACGCCTACATTTCTCCGACCTGGTACGAAGCCCAGCAGGTCGTCCCCACGTGGAACTACGTTGCCGTTCATGCCTACGGTACACTGCGTGTGGACGAAGACGGCGACCGTCTCCTGCAACGCCTCCGGCAAACGATTAACGTCTACGAAGCAGGGATGCCAAGTCCGTGGCCGATCGATGCGCAAGACGGCAACTTCATCAACCGTCTGCTCGAGGCCATCGTTGGCTTCGAGATCGAGCTGGATCGCATTGAAGGGAAGTGGAAGCTCAACCAAAACCACCCCCTTGAGCGGCGGAACAGAGTGATTCGGGCACTGAGAGAGCAGGGCGACCAGAATTCTCGGTCGATCGCCGATTTGATGGCCGCCCTGGAGAGAGATTGAGAGACGGAGAGACAGAGGGAGGATGCCTGAAAAACATCCCAAAGTTCCCAGTCACTCAATCTCTCCGTCTCTCCTTCCCTCCGTCCCTCTGTCTCTCCTTCCCTCCGTCCTGCACCCCACAGGACGAATGCCACGTCGCTATACTATTCCGCCGCAGTAAATCTGGTGCCGGAGAATTGCTTATGCGTGTGTGGCCTGGAAATCCGTATCCGCTTGGTGCGACTTGGGATGGCGCGGGAACTAACTTCGCGATCTTCTCCGAGCACGGTACCAAGGTCGAATTGTGTTTATTCGACTCGGTGCGATCCAAACAGGAGTCGGTGCGTATTACATTGCCCGAGCAGACCGATATGGCCTGGCACGGCTATTTGCCGGATGTTCAGCCCGGACGTTTATACGGTTATCGAGTTCACGGCGCCTACGAACCGAACGCCGGACATCGTTTCAACCCGCACAAGGTCGTGCTGGATCCCTACGCCAAAGCGGTCGTCCGACAGACGCGCTGGTCGGATCAAATGTTCGCGTATCGCATTGGGGATCCTGCGGCGGACTTGGTGTTGGACGACCGCGACAACGCGGCATTCGCGCCATTAGGTACGGTCATCGACCCGGCTTTTACTTGGGGAAATGACCACTTGCCCCGAACGCCCTGGCATCAAACGGTGATCTACGAATTGCACGTGAAAGGCTTCACTCAACTGCATCCGGACGTACCGGAAAAGTTTCGCGGCACGTACACAGGATTGGCGTCGGACGCCGTGATTCGTCATTTGAAAGAGCTGGGTGTCACGGCCGTCGAACTGCTGCCGGTGCACCATCATCTCGATGAGCGTCACCTCATCGAACGCGGATTATCGAATTACTGGGGCTACAGCACTCTGAACTTTTTCGCGCCGGATCCACGGTACTCATCGCGTCGTGGCAGCGCAGTCGTTCGCGAATTCAAGTCGATGGTCCGTGCACTACACGCCGCCGGCATCGAGGTGATTTTGGATGTCGTCTACAACCACACCGCTGAGGGAAACCATCTGGGGCCAACCGTCAGCCTGCGCGGCGTTGATAACGCTGCCTACTATCGGCTTGTTCACAACGATCCGCGGTACTACTTGGATTACACCGGCTGCGGCAATTCGCTCAATATGCGACATCCGCGCGTACTGCAGCTCATCATGGACAGCCTCCGATACTGGGTACTGGAGATGCACGTCGACGGTTTCCGCTTCGACCTCGCCAGCACGCTGGCCCGCGAGCTGCACGAGGTCGACAAATTGGGGTCCTTCTTTGACATCATCCACCAGGACCCGATTCTGTCGCAGGTCAAGCTGATCGCCGAGCCATGGGATTTGGGTGAAGGGGGTTACCAGGTCGGCAATTTCCCAGTCGGCTGGACCGAGTGGAATGGCAAGTATCGCGATTGCGTGCGTCGATTTTGGAAGGGAGATGGCGGGACTGTTTCCGAATTCGCGACGCGACTGTGCGGCAGTTCCGACCTCTATTCGCATAGCGGCCGCCGACCTTATGCCAGCATCAACTTCGTCACCTGCCACGACGGGTTCACGCTTCGCGATTTGGTGAGCTACAACAATAAACACAACGAGGCCAACGGCGAACAGAACAACGATGGCTCGAACGACAATGACAGCTGGAACTGTGGTGTCGAAGGACCGACCGATGATCCAACCGTTGGCGAATTGCGAGAAAGGCAGATTCGCAATTTTCTGGCCACCTTGTTCGTCTCACAGGGCGTGCCGATGCTGCTGGCCGGCGATGAATTCGGACACTCCCAGATCGGCAACAACAATGCCTACTGCCAAGACAATGACATATCGTGGTTGAATTGGAACCTCTCGGACGAGCAGCGGCGATTGCTCGATTTCACGAAGCAAGTCATCCATCTCAAACGAGAACAGCCGGTACTACACCGCCGGACATTCTTGCAAGGTCGCCCGATCCGTGGGTCAGAGATCAAAGACATCACCTGGCTTGATCCGGCCGGTGAAGAAATGACCGACGAGGATTGGAACGCTGGTTTTGTGCGGGCCTTCACCGTGCGATTGGCAGGCGACGCCATCACCGAACGAAACAGCCACGGCGACCCGATCGTCGGCGACATGCTCGTGCTGTTCTTCAACGCGCATCACGAACCGGTGAACTTTACGATTCCTGCACAGCCCAACGAAAAGGACTGGAAGCTGATTCTGGACACCTGCCTGGAGCATGCTGCAGAAAAACAGTACGGCAGCGGCACACAGTTGCTGGTTCAATCGCGCACGATCGTCATTCTCGCTCATCCATCTGGCGACGGCTGATCGGGAATTCCGGGAATTGCCGAGATTGGGCGCTCTCGCTTTGGACTTTCATTCATGTGGTGTGTGGAGCCGCGTGCCGCAGGATCCCTCCAGACATATTTTGATGTTCGGGGAATCGTTGTTTAGAATGATATCCACAATTCTTTTGCCTGTCCGTTTTCAGCGGCGGCAACTTGGTTGACCGTTCGAGCCGCCAGTCGCGGAAATGGTTGACATGGAAATCAGGTGAATGGACTCGTCATTCCTGCACGCGGAGCCTTGTCATGGATACGCGAAACAGCGCCATGGTTGCCGGCTTGTATCTCGCAGGAGTCGTGGTCATTGTCGGCGCATCTCTCGCCTACTACACGTATGAACGGTCTCGAGTTGGTCCGCCTGCTGTCCTGGATGTACTGGACCTCAAGGACAGTCGTGGCGTCAAACCGCAACCTGGACAGCAAGCCTCAGCGCCCTATTACCATGCCACGCACGCGAAGGCCAACCAAACTCTCCATGAACTGCAATCGTCGTTGGCAGTCTCGCGCGATGTGCTAGAAAAGCGCACTGCGGCGCTGAACCAGAAAAACGCCGAGTGCCAATCGCTTAAAGCCGAACTGGACCAGTCGTTCATGCTGATCCTGAATCTCCTGGCTGATGAATCGAGCGACACGAGCGCGATCAGTGAATCAACGAAACTGGCGAAGAGCAAACTCGAAGCAGAGTTGGCACAGTTAATCGAATCGCTGAATCAGTCCGAGGTACTGGGAGCCGAGCAAGAACGGCAGCTGGCTAAATTGCGGGCCGATCTGCTGCGAACGGACCTGGAACTCGCAGTCGTCCAGGAACAATCGGAACTCGAATTGGCCGCGCTGCTGACTGAAAAGAAGGCATTTGAGGCGGCGGT
This sequence comes from uncultured Pirellulaceae bacterium, assembly GCA_964519825.1. Classification (GTDB taxonomy): domain Bacteria; phylum Planctomycetota; class Planctomycetia; order Pirellulales; family Pirellulaceae; genus CAZFLF01. The sequence continues at coordinate 13,696 of CAZFLF010000005.1, forward strand.
CAATGAGGTAGTGGCTAGGTGTGGCCCGGGCGCAGTGCCCGCACTTGTTGATCGGTTAGCCGACGAGCGACTCGAGGTCCGCCGCTGGGCGGCAAAGGCACTGGGAGCCATCGGCCCTGAGGCTCAGGAGGGGACCGCCGCGTTACGTCGGTTGCTTTCCGATCCCGATTCCACCGTCCGGGAAGAAGCCCAACGAGCGTTGACGAGCATCAGTGGGGCCGGAATTGACTAATACGGAGGAATGCCATGTCATCGTCGCGAAGTCGTCGGTCCTTTTTCCTGTCGTTATTGGGCGCGGCCGGCGGGTCCGCGGCATTGTATTCGTTCCTGGCGGGTCAACAGCCAGAGAAGGCAGCATCCCCCTTTCTCGAGAAAAAACTGGAAGGACGCCGCGAACCGATGCTCGGAGCGGGGGACAAGTTGCGCATTACGCAATTGGAAACCTTCCTCGTGCAGCCGCGGTGGCTGTTTCTCAAGGTTCATACTGACGCGGGGATCGTGGGACTCGGTGAACCCATCGTCGAAGGCCGCGCTCTGACGTGCGCTACAGCTATCAAGGAACTGGAACCGTATCTGATCGGCAAGGATCCGCGGGCGGTGGTTCATCATTGGCAAGCCATGTACCGACACGCTTTTTATCGCGGTGGCCCCGTGCTGACCAGCGCGATCAGCGGCGTCGACATGGCGCTGTGGGATATCAAAGGGAAGGCACTCGGCGTTCCCGTGTACGAGTTGCTGGGAGGACCAACACGGGCTCGTGTGCGCGTGTACGCCCACGCCCGGACTCCCGAGGCGATTCGCGAAGCGAAAGCCCAGGGGTTCACGGCGTTCAAGACCGGCGTCTTCAAGCAACGACCGGCACGCATCGTCGAGACGCCCCAGTTCGTGGGCAAAGTTGCCGAGTCATTCGCCAATTTGCGCGCGATCGCGGGAGACGATGCCGACATCGGCATTGATTTCCACGGCGCGATCAGTCCGCAAACCGCCAAACTGCTGATCAAGGCTCTCGAACCGCATCAGCCGATGTTCGTCGAGGAACCGGTGGCCTGCCAGAACGTGGACATCATGGCGGAGATCGCTCGTGGAACGCATCTGCCGATCGCCACCGGCGAACGAATTTTCACCAAATGGGGCTTTCGAGAGATTCTGGAAAAGGGGGCGGCGACCATCCTGCAGCCCGACCTCTGTCATGCCGGAGGGATAACCGAAGTACGCTTGATCGCCGGCATGGCTGAAGCATACTACGCGGCCATTGCTCCGCATAATCCGCTGGGACCGATCTCGCTCGCCGCCGGAATTCAGCTGGCTGCAGCCATTCCTAATTTCCTTTGCCAAGAGCAAGTCAGTCTCGGCGAGGGATATCTCAAACAGCCATTTCAAGTGCGGGAGGGTTATGTCGAAATCCCTCGCGGCCCCGGCCTGGGAATCGAACTCGACGAAAACGCCCTGGCCAACAAGATCGGCCACGACTGGCAAAACCGCGAGGCGTATGACGAATTCGACGGCTCAGTGATGGATTGGTAAACGGCGATAGCGATAGTGATTGCGCTCGCGCGCGATGAATCTTTAAGCATTATCAGCTCAGTAATTGATCAGGAGTTAAATGTACTAGCCATTTCGAGCCAAAGCGTGATGGCAACTAAAGACGATGCCTTGCGTAAGTATTCATCCCGTCCTAATATCTGCAGGACATGTCATCGAAATCACTAACATTTCGTCTATTACACATTCTTCCGATTGCGTGCGTAATCGGCGTTGCCGCGGCATTGCCAGTGATCGCAATCGCTCCTGACGCAAACGTATCAGGTTTCCTAGTAGTCGCGGGAGAAGACACCGGTGACAGCGGCAGTGATGGTCTTGATTTAGACATTTGCGAGCTGTCGGTCGCAATAGAGTCGTCTGACCTTTCGACGCAACCGAGTTCTAGATATGCTGTTGCCGACCTGGTGACCAGCACGGAATCCGTTCTTTCCGGCCCGCATTCACAGCGCGGACCGCCCCTCTCTTAGTGCCACAGTTTCGCAGTCCCCTCCGACTCGACTACGGTTGATCCTGAGGGGACGCATTGTGGAATGCCCGTTGCTGAGGCACGATCTTAGGTTGAATTCAGCCACTCCCACACAGTGGTATTAGTTCGATTCGAGATATTGTTTTCCTTCAATCCCCATTAGCGTTTAGCGGCTCGGAAATGCCGGGCGCGACGAAACGGCTGAAGCAGTGGGGAATGGATCCGCATCGATCGCAGGTCACCCGTGAACACGCCACAAAGCGCCTCCCTCGGATGCGAGGTTTCATCGAGTACAGATGCGCACGATCAATTGCGCAAGTTGATCGAGTCTGCAGCGCATCTGCTGCCATCGCAGGGGCCCATCACAACATTTATCCATCACAATACCCTGCACGCATTCGAGGATTTGCCATTTGACGACGCGGTCAAGAAAGGGACCCGCGTTTTCGGCTGCCAACCGTATTTGCCCGAACAGGAATACCGTCGGCTATTGAATAGCGACCGAATTCGCTCGTCAGACCTGCGCACCGTGCTCCTGGAAGTTCTGGGAGACGGTGTCGATGGGTTGATCGGCCGATTGGGAACCCGATTTCACTTACGTCTGGCGATGCTGCAATATCCGTTACAGATGGGACCAAGTGCCGAGCTGCGTTGGCTCGTGGCGGAGACAGAGGCCCTGCGCAAATTCCGCCCGGAAGTTTCCGCCAGCCTACGAAATCGGATGATCAATCAAACCCGCCATTGGGTGATGCGAGATCTCTTGAGTGGGCAGCATGACCCAGCGCCTTCGGAACAGCCAATTCGCGAGAAAATATCGGAACTTCTCGATCGTTTCGGACGTTCCTCCATTGAAAGCTGGAGCGACGCAACGTGGGAGGCGTTCTGCATGCAATTGCTGTGGCGGGTGTGCCACCAGGGTATGCACGCTCCTGCAAGTTTTGCACTGCCGCGGGTTGCGCCCGTGAGGCATCGCGATCTATTGCTCAAATCAACCGGTGAAGATAGTGATCGGCTCGTGCACGACCTATTGATCCGGTTGTGTGCGGCGTTTGTTGATCAGGGTTTCGCGAATTGGAAACTTGCTCAACGCGATCAAGGGTTCTACCGCGCCTTCATTTCCCTGTACGGAATGGGAGGAGGCCCACCGGATCGCTGGCTGCGCGGCCTCACCCCGGAACTGCAGCGGCTATCTGAATCGTGCATCGGGCCATGCGACTCCATCGAAGAATCGCTCCAGATTCTGGGAGTGACCGCAGCGGATCGGGAGCGGTTTGTCACGGAAACGCTCCTCGCACTGCGCGGCTGGGCGGGCATGATCTGGCAAATGGAGACGAGTAATGAAAATGATCGCGTGGTGCACCCAGCACCTGCGGGAAGTCTCCTTGAGTTTCTCGCTGTCCGCCTAATTCTCGAGCGCCTGGCGCTAACCCATATTGCAAAGGAATCGCTCGGATTCAGCGGAGATTTGCGGAATCTGCCCACCAAGGCGCGAGGCCGAATCCCAAAACCGGAAGCCGGGAACGTCGATCAGCGGACCTTTCTGGTGTTCCAATTGAGCCAAGTGCTGGGGTGGACCCCGCAGGAACTGCACCACCTCTCGCACCAAGAATGGTCGAAATTGGCTCAGGAAATCGAGTCTTTTTCGAGTTTGGAACGGCGGCGAATCTTTCACGAAGCCTACGAACGACGATATTATACTCAAGCTCTTGACGCCGTTGCCGTACATGCAGACCGCGTGGCTCCTCCCCGCAAGACGGCGAGCTTTCAAGTGATCTGCTGTATCGACGAACGCGAGGAGTCCTTTCGCAGGCATCTCGAAGAGGTGGCCCCTGAGTGTGAAACTTTGGGTGTTGCCGGATTCTTCGCCGTCGCCATGTACTATCGTGGTGCGGTCGACGCCCATTTCACGCCGCTGTGTCCCGCGATCATGGTACCGCGGCATTATGTTTGCGAAGACGTGGTGCACACGTACGAGGAATCACACCGGCGTCGCGCGAAGACGCGGCGGGTGATCGGGACGGCTTCTCATCAGATGCATCTCAGAAGTCGTACATTTGCATCGGGAGCATTATTGACAGGGCTGTTAGGACCGCTGGCCTCGATTCCGCTGGTGGCCCGAATTCTTTTTCCACGACTGACCGCGCAAATCCGCCGGCTATTCGGGGGATTTATCCAGCCACCACGACTCACCGAATTGCAACTGGAACGCACCGAGCCCGACCCCAGTCCGGAGAAGGGTCACCTGGGATTCAGCTTGCCGGAAATGGCCGGCATTGTGGAACGGTTGCTCCGCGACATCGGATTAACGTCTCGTTTCGCGCCGCTGATTGTCATCACAGGTCACGGCTCATCGAGTTTAAATAACCCCCACGAAGCCGCTCACGACTGCGGTGCGTGCGGAGGCGCCCGCGGAGGTCCCAATGCTCGTGCGTTCGCTCGCATGGCCAATGACTCGCGCGTGCGAGATCTTGTCGCACAGAATGGACTGGAGATCCCCTCAAGCAGTTACTTCGTTGGCGCCTATCACAACACTTGTGACGACAGCGTCACTTACTTCGACCTGGATCCCTTGCCGATCACGCATCAGGACATTTTCAAGACGGCAAGTAAGGCGATCGATTCGGCCCGTGAACGGAATGCGCATGAACGATGCCGCCGGTTCGAATCGGCCCCGTTAAACCCGAGCACCGAAGCAGCCCTCCGGCACGTGGAAGGCCGCGCGGAAGATCTCGCGCAGGTGCGGCCCGAATATGGACATGCCACGAATGCCTTGTGTTTCGTCGGCAGGCGCTGGAGGAACCGTGGACTGTTCCTGGACCGCCGTGCGTTTCTCAGCTCCTACGATCCGACGCAGGATAATGAGGTGTCCACAGTCTTGACTCGCATCCTGCAGGCGGTAATCCCGGTCTGTTCGGGCATCAGCTTGGAATATTACTTCTCGTTCGTTGATCCCACAGGATGGGGTTGCGGAACAAAACTGCCGCACAACGTCACGTCGCTGCTGGGGGTTATGGATGGGGCGGCGAGCGACTTGCGCCCTGGACTTCCGTGGCAAATGGTCGAGATTCACGAGCCGATGCGACTGTTGTTCATCATCGAGACAACTCCGCAGGCCATGCTCCAGATCATGGATCGCAACGAGGCGATCGGTAAGCTCTGCCGCAACAATTGGGTCCAAATTGCCACGCAGGACCCTGATTCGTCAGAGCTTCACGTTTTTCGCCAAGGCAAGTTCGAAGTCTATGTGCCGGAATCGAACGAACTGTTGTGGGTGAATTCGTCCCTGGACTGGTACCGCGGCTGGCGCGATCACCTGGGATTTGCTTCGATCGAAGTCCCGGAAACAGATGACCGCGGCCGTGTCGTTCAGGAGAGGAGAGCCTGAGCGATGAACAACGAAATGCTCTTCACGGTGCTGGGCATCTGCGTCGTCGCGACACCTGCGGCGTTGCTGCTGCTTCTGGGGCTCCCCTCCCTGATCGGCCGGCCATGGAACGAGTATTGGATCAGTCGCTTCACGCAGGCTGCAGTTGTCACGGGTCTCCTTTCGGCGGTGGCGATTCTCGGCATGATGCTCCTGTCCGGGGTCCGGCACGTGCCGATTGAATTGGGCAATTGGGTCGTCATCCCCGAGCATCATTTCCACTTCAATTTGAAGTTCATCTTCGATCGGCTGTCGGTGCCATTCGTCATTCTGTCCTTCCTGCTCGTAGGAATCATCGGGGCATTTGCGAAGGCGTACTTACATCGCGAACCCGGCTTCAATCGGTTCTTTGTGCTCTATGCCATATTCCTCTTAGGCATGGTGGTCACTTCTCTGGCAGGCACGATCGAAACACTTTTTGCCGGTTGGGAGCTCGTGGGGTTGTCATCGGCACTGCTCGTAGCTTACTTCCAGGAACGGCAGGCACCGGTTCGTAATGGCATTCGCGTATGGACCGTTTACCGGTTCGCGGATGCCGCGTTTCTCTTCGCCGCAGTTGCGCTTCATCATCTCACAGGCGAAGGAGATTTCGTCGGGCTGATGGGCGCCGGTCCGTGGCCGGAAGGTCGGGCGTCGCTCACGGCAAATCAGGCTTTGTTTGTGGGAGCGTTGCTGTTGGTTGCGGCAGCCGGAAAGTCGGCGCTCATTCCGTTCTCTGGCTGGCTGCCGCGGGCGATGGAAGGCCCGACCCCCTCCAGTGCCGTGTTCTATGGCGCGCTGTCGGTTCATCTCGGAGCGTACCTCCTGTTGCGCGTCAGTCCGATTCTCGAACTCTCGCCCTGGCTGTGTGCTGCAGTGGTCATGCTCGGGCTGGTCACTGCTCTGTTTGGTGCGGTGACGACGCGTGTTCAAACCGACATTAAAAGCGCACTGGCATTTGCTTCGCTGACGCAGGTTGGAATCATCGTTGCCGAAATCGGATTCGGGCTGCGGTATATCGCTCTGATTCACATTATTGGCCACGCCTGCCTGCGGACATTGCAGCTACTACGCGCTCCGACGCTTTTGCATGATTACCACTTATTAGAGAACGCCATCGGCGATCACTTGCCGCAACATGTTGGATTTTGGGAACGGCTGCTTCCCGAACACATGCGCTCCTGGATCTACCGCTTTGCGCTGGAGCGGGGTTACCTCGATGGGCTCTTAACCAACTTTCTGGGCTATCCCTTCCTCCGGCTGTTCCAGCGGTTCGACGCGCTGGAGCGGAGATGGACGGACTTTCTCTCCGGCGGACAGTCACGCGAGTCCGACCTTGTGAAACCCTCGCCGGAAACTATCGAAGAACTGTTGTAAACGTGCTACACCTACCCTGGCTAGAACTGTCGATTCTGATCCCGCTGGTCGGCGCGATTTGGGTCGGGCTGTTGCGATTCCCGGAAAACTGTCAGCGTCATTCCGTATTGTTTACGTGCCTGACACTGCTCTGTGCTGTCGGTGCTTGGCAGGACTTCAGTTCGCTGCACGTATTTGAAGCTCGTTTCGGATGGGGCGCAGTCACACAATTCTTCAGTGAAGATGTACTGGTAATTGACGAACTTAGCGCGCCCGTGTTGCCTCTGGCGGCGCTGCTCTATCTGGCAACCGCCGTCGCCACGCTACGAACGAAAGTGAAGCGGTTCTCGTTTGCCGGTTCACTTGTTTCTGAAGCCATCCTGCTGGCTACGCTAAGTTGCAAAAACCCTTGGGGCATCATCGGGCTGCTCGCGGCCGGAACAGTTCCACCCTATCTGGAACTCCTGGCTCGTCGTAAGCCAACCCGCGTGTACGTACTGCATATGTCCCTATTCGTGGCGTTGCTGATCGCCGGCAGATTGGTGCTGACTTGGAATGGACCCGCGCCGGTGCATTCCATCCTGGGAGTTTCGCTGCTAACAGCCGCCGTGTTCGTACGCAGCGGGATTTTTCCTCTGCACGCCTGGATGACCGATCTGTTTGAACACGCCACGTTCGGAACGGCTTTGTTGTTCGTGACGCCAATGGTGGGTGCGTACGCCTTCATCCGTTTGGTGCTACCCATCGCCCCGGAAGGGGTGTTGCGAATTAGCGCGATCTTATCGATGTTCACTGCCGTCTATGCGGCTGGAATGGCACTCGTTCAGCGTGACGCACGGCGCTTCTTCTGCTACTTGTTCCTCAGCCACTCGTCGCTGGTGTTGGTCGGGCTGGAATTCGCCACGCCGATCGGTCTTACTGGCGCATTGTCGCTATGGCTTTCGGTCGGACTGGCGCTGGCCGGTTTCGGGCTGACGCTGCGCTCGATGGAAGCGCGCACCGGACGCTTGTCGCTGGCAGACTATCGTGGCCTGTATGATCACACTCCAACACTGGCAGCGTTCTTTTTACTCACGGGACTGGCGAGTGTAGGGTTCCCCGGCACATTCGGATTCGTTGGCACCGAACTCCTCGTCGTAGGAGCGGTGGAAACGTCTCCCTTCGTCGGCATGGCAGTGGTATTCGCAGGCGCTCTGAACGGCATAGCCGTCCTGCAGGCGTACTTTCGTGTGTTCACCGGAACGCGTCACACCTCGTCAATTGCGTTACACATTCGGCTTCCAGAAAAGGTCGCTGTGCTAACGCTGACCGCATTAATCCTGGGGGTCGGCTTATTTCCGCAGCCGGGGATTTCATCTCGCTATCGCGCAGCAATGAAACTCGTGAATTCCCGCAAGGGACTGTCGTCGACCGTCAATGCGGATCGAATTCAACCAACCATCAACTCCGCCGCAGCACTCCTGAATAGAACGGAATCAATTCCGTTCGACATCCCTCCGGGAACTAAAGGAACACCGAAATGACGAACCTAGAGACTGAGATTCCTCGCGGGAATGCTGCCGGGTTTGTGAGGTATTTGAAACAGGACCTGATATCGGGCTTTCTGGTGTTCTTGATCGCTCTGCCCCTGTGCTTGGCCATCTCCTTGGCGTCGGGATATCCCGCGATTGCGGGAATTTTCACCGCCATTATCGGCGGCGTGGTCGGTGCACTCATCAGTAATTCGGAGCTGACTATCAAAGGTCCTGCCGCCGGGCTGATTGTCATCGCGTTGGGATGTGTTACGGAATTCGGTTTTACCGGAGGGAAAGATCTCGCGGCGGATATGGCAGCGTACCGGATGGCATTGAGTGTGGGAGTTGCGGCGGCGGTGTTTCAAATCGCTTTCGCCCTGTTTCGAACTGGGATTCTCGGCGAATTCTTTCCCACTTCAGCCGTCCACGGCATGCTGGCCGCGATCGGCGTGATCATTATGGCCAAACAGATTCCCGTGGCGGTTGGGCTGAAATCGTCCGGAGAACCTCTGGAGTTGATCGGCGAAATTCCGAATACGCTGATGCATATGAATCCCGAGATTGCCCTGATCGGATTCATCAGCATGCTCATTTTATTTGGAAAGCCCTTGATCCGGCACCCTTTAATCAAAATGATCCCCGCACAACTCATTGTCATTCTTGTCGCCATCCCGCTTGGAATCTACTTCGATCTCTCGCACGAGCACACTTATTCGTTGGCCGGACACAAGTACGTCGTTGGGGAGCAGCACCTGGTGAATGTGCCGTTCAATATGTTCGCGGCGTTTACGACACCGGACTTCTCCGGGCTCAGGCAGCTCGGCGCTTGGAAATGGGTGGCTATGTACGCGCTGATCGGTTCTTTGGAATCTCTGCTGAGCGCCAAGGCGGTCGACTTACTCGATCCCTGGAAACGAAAGACCAATTACGATCGCGACATGTTGGCAGTGGGAGTCGGCAATCTGCTCGCCTCGTCGATCGGTGGACTTCCGATGATCTCGGAAATCGTGCGTAGCCGCGCGAACATCGACAACGGCGCACGGACACGCTTCGCAAATTTGTTTCACGGCTTGTTCTTATTGGCGTGCGTCGCCCTGCTCCCTAGCCTGATTCACCGGATTCCGTTAGCGGCGCTGGCTGCGATGTTGATTTACACCGGCTTCCGCTTGGCCCATCCCCGTGAGTTCTTGCACGTTTTTCATCTCGGCCCAGACCAATTGATCATTTACGTCTCGACTATTATTGCGGTGCTGGCCACCGATCTGCTGATTGGCATTGGCATCGGCATTGGAGTCAAGTTTCTGATTCATGCGATCAATGGAGTACCATTGCGGTCGCTATTCAAGCCATTCTTGGAGGTCGAGGATCGCGATGACCAAACGAGCGTGATTCGCGCATCGGGCTCAGCGGTGTTCAGCAACTGGATACCGTTTCGACGGCAGATCGAGCATTTGGGGCGCACCGAGCATCGGGATGTAATCGTCGACTTGTCTGGGACAAAAGTGGTCGACCATAGTGTCATGGAAAAGCTCCACGAGTTGGAGCTGGACTTTGAACAGGACGGACTGAAACTCAACGTCATTGGTTTAGAGGGACACCGTCAGCTGTCCAATCATCCGATGGCGGCCCGTCGCCTCGCCACGACGAGATTACGGCGCATCACGGCAATCGCGGACTACACCTTGGAGAATTCACTCATCCAACGGTTCGTGGAGCATGGTGCCACAGGTTATACATCCATATCTTGCCGGGGCGCGGGCCGTCGGGGATTGGCCATGTCGTCGGCGAGTGAGTCGCTCGTGCGCATTGAAGTCGTGGTTCCGGAGCAGGCTGCTCAACGTATCATTGATCAAATTCGCCAGGATGCGGCCTCCTCACAGGGTGTTACGGT
>CAZFLF010000006.1:0-3713 GCA_964519825.1 uncultured Pirellulaceae bacterium
CTGCTCAAGTGAGCACTGTGGTGTGTGAGCCACGGCGACCAGGCCTGTGTCACGGTCACCGTAGGCCAACTTGTTCATGACGTCCGGCGAAGCATCGTAAATAACGGCTCCAGCCTGTTCGACTATGGCAAGTACATCTTGTTCCGATTCCGAAAGGGCCGACACGGGGGCGAAGACTTCGATGATTCGCACGCCAGCCTGTAACGCTCGTGTGATCTCGCGGGAGCCGTCGATGATGATCCGCTGTTGCTCTTCGCGCCCGCGGCGATCACGCAATCGCACGGAGTCCTTGACTCGCTGGTTCTGGACACTCGTGATGCGATTGGACATGGAGGTCACGCCGCGTCGGGTTGACGATAGCCGCTGGCACCACTATCGAGCAAGGAGTCGCAGGCCGCACAGACCGAGTCCGCCGTAATCTCACGCATCGCATCGTTCGCAGCACTGCGCCGCTGACGAGCCGTCCCGTCCTGGTACCGAGTTTGTACGATCGTGTGCTGCTCGCCGTACGGTCCGGATTCTTCCGGGCGGGTCGTGCCGAACAGTCCGACGCACGGGATTCCGACGGCGGCGGCCAAATGCAAGGGCCCGGTATCCGATCCGATGAACAGCCGCGATCGCCGCAGCAGAGCGGTTAGTTCCGTCAACTTAGTGGGGGGCGCCAAGACTGCGTTGCCGCCCGAGTGAGCGACCACCTCCTGGGCCCACGCCCGCTCGCGGTCGCCCGACCACACGACGAGCGACGGAATGCGATACCGCTGGCCCAGGTGCTTGGCCACGCGACCGTATTGTTGCGGGGGCCACAAGCGAGAATCCCAGCCGGCACCCACGTTAAACGTCGTAAACGGGCAACCCAAATGCAGCGTCTGCAGCGCGGCGTGCATCGTCATTTCCGCGGCTTCATCTCGAGGTACTGCAAATCGGACTCGCGGTTCTGTCACTCCCAACGGCGCCAACAACTGCAATTGTGCATCTACTAAGTGTGTCACGGTTGGAGCAATGATCTGCGAATTCAACCAGACGCTCAATTCGCGACCACGCGGCTTGCCAAATCCGATGCGATCCTTAGCACCTGATAGCCAGGCGGCCAACGAACTCTTGGTCAGACTCTGCGGGTCGATCGCGACGTCGAGTTTCAGATCGCGCAATTGCCGCCGCAAGTTCAGAATCTCGCGAGGTGACTTGAGCCACCCCTTGTTCACCACGATCAGTTGGTCCAGGCAAGCGTGATCCTTGAGCAGAGGCGCCGCGCCGCGTTCGACAATCCAAGCGATGTATGCGCGAGGAAAATGATCTCGCAGCGCGCACAGCATCGGCATCGTCAGAATGCAGTCTCCGATGGCGCTCGTGCGGCAAATCAGTATTCGAGGAGCACTATTCACGGAAGCCTCATCTCAGTGAAGGAAATAAGGGAGTCGTGTAGCCCGGAAGAATCGACGGGTTTTCGGTTCCGATCGGCGGAGCGCCGGAATTTCCCACGGCAGGCAGTGGACGCATCTCGCCCGCCGGTGCATTCAGAGGACCAGCCGGTGGTGGCAGATCGCTCCGCGGCAGAGTTGCTGTGTGAGGCACTTGAGCCCCCGGCGTCGCCGGCTGAGCGGCAACTATTGGCTGGGCGACCTGCGAACCATCGTTCCGCGGAAAATAGAATTCTTTGTCCAGCGTCACCGGCGGCCGACTGGCCACTTCCTCCGGCTTTTTACTGCCCGGGAAGCGAAGCTCACCACCCGCAAACTCGGTTCCGGAGTGGATCGAGCCGCGCTGAAACGGTCCGGCGCCAAACAACCAGACATCTTGGGAAGTTGTCCGGGTCCGTGAGATGCCCGATTGCCACACCGGACTGCCGGATTTCCGATCGTAGGCAAACGCCGCAACTTTTACCGCACCGAGTTGTGCTTCTTTGCGGGCGATTGAAATTTCCGGGATCGCAGGTAATGCCGGAGCACCCGGCACCATGGTTGACGCCTCCGACAGCCCTTTATTCGCAGGTATACCGTAGATGATCTCATTGCCGTCGCTGCCCAACGTTCCCACTCGCGCCTCGACAACGTAGTCCGCGTCCTCAGCCTTGTCCTTGAGACGCAAATCCGCGGCAACCATCTGTTGCCGAAGTGAACTTATGATGTACTCGGAGTTGACGAATCCCACACCCTTGACGTTGACTAAATACCGGGTGTCGAAGTGGACGTTCTCACCGGCGAGCGAACGGAAATCGATAGTCGCGACCGCTTGATCTACCGCGTCTGAGACGAGCAATTGCTCGGTTGCGAGACGGCTCTTCGTCGATCCACAACCAAGTGTGGTAACGAACAGCGCCAGCAATAGCGGTCGAATCGGCATCCGTGCCATACAGATCTGCGAACGGCGTCTTCGGAAAGAAACCCTGGTAACTCGGCAGTTGTGGGGGCGGAGTATAGCGAAAGTCACGGCGCGGCCAAACGCAATTCCGGCGAAGCTAGCAGATGGCCAGTAATTTAGGACGCCTTCTTCAAGGTCGTCAGGAATTCCACCACATCAACCAGGTCTTGCGCCGACATGGTCTTTTGTAGATCCGCGGGCATCAAGGACGTGGTGCTTTTTTGCAATTCGTCGATTTCTGCCGTTGGAATCTCTTTGTCGATTGCTTCGGCCGAACGCAACGTCACGGATTGATCCGTGCGGCTGACAAGAACACCGGTCAGCACCATTCCGCCAGTGGTGACGGCCGTGTAGGACTCGTAGTTGTGACTGATCCCGGCGTTAGGGTCGAGGATCGAGACAAAGAAGGCGTCTTTGGAAAGCTTCGAGCCAATTTCAGTTAGGTCGGGGCCGACTTCTTTCCCCTCACCTCGAACTTTGTGGCATTTGGCGCAGGTCGCCGTCGTTTGATACAGCTTCTGCCCGCTGGCCACATCCCCTTTCATCTTCATCAATTCGGCGATCGGCGGGAGCGGTTTGCTGTTGGCGCCGGCCGGCAGAGTCAAATGCTTGGCGGCGGACGCACGAATCTCCTTGTCGGCGGATGCCAAGAGAATATCGGCCGCGGTAAACTTGACCTCGGCTGGTAACTTGCCGGTCTCCGCGAGATCGAGCAGATATTTTTGACCATGCAGGTTCTTGCCGAGTGCCCGTGCCGCGGCGATGCGGATGGAACCGCTTCGATCCGGGCTCACCACGATTGGTTTGAGCACTTCCACAACCGCATCGTTGCCAACATTGCCGAGTGCGTTGACGGCCTGCACGGCGAGCGGTTCGTCCGGTCCGGTGACCGCCTGTTCAAATCGCGCAAGTTCGCCGGACTGGACCAGCAATGCGGCGGCTTTTGCCCCGTGTGTGCTGGCCGGATCTTCGACGGCCACACGGAACAGTTCTTCCTCGACGCCGCGCAACTTCAACTTCTCAACCAGCTCGACATACTTAGGCGTTCCCTTGACCGTTTCCAAGTGCCGGGTCACCGCCGCCTTCCAATTCGGCGAAGAGTTCACATCGACGCCTTTAAGTCGGAGTAATGTCTCAACAATGGTCCGGTCTTTGGCGGCTTGCGCCGGATTGGGTTCGTCGGCGAGAACAACATGACTCGCCAGAATCGAACCTATGAGCATGAATGTGACGGCAGTACGCATGAAATCGCATCCTCGATGGGCAAAAAGATGCTCGTCGCGGACAGAGGGCGAAAGACAGTACGGAGTACGGGGGTACGGAGTACGGGGGTACGGAGTACGGAGTACGGAGTA
>CAZFLF010000006.1:3813-23458 GCA_964519825.1 uncultured Pirellulaceae bacterium
CGGAGTTTGGCGGTACGGAGTTTGGCGGTACGGAGTTTGGCGGTACGGAGTTTGGCGGTACGGAGTTTGGGGATACAGAGTACGGGGGTACGGAGTACAGAGTACTGACACTTGGTCGGTACGGAGTACTGGGTACGAGTACTGAGTACCTCCGTACTGCGTACTCCGTACTACTGACCCAAAATACTCTTTAACGCGGCGTCCTTCTCTGGTCCAACCAGAAAATCAAACGCGCGGAAATAGCGCGGTTGGGTTTCAGGTGGGGTTTTCTCGTCTTGAATGATCTTGGCCAGTAGCGCGGGGGTATTCTTAGCACGGCTGCGCCAAATAACGTCACGTCCGGCGGGGGTGTTCCATTTGTCGCCAACGCTTTTGAGCCATGCATCGAAGTAGCGGTCCCATTGTTTGTCGGCCGCAATACCGAGTGCTTCGAGGTACCACCGGTCTTGGCCGTCGTGTTGTGCGGCGAGTTGAGCCCAGAGCTCGGCCGCTTCGGGAGCCTGGTTATGACGCAGCGCGATCGCACACTCGCGGCGAACCTGCGGCGAAGAATCTTGGGCGAGTTTTTTCACGACCGGAATCACGGTGGAAGAAACTTGCCGAGCCAGGCGAATGGCCTGTACACGAATGTTGGCGTCCTTGTCGGTGGCTGAAAGCTCCACATAGTGTGCTCCCCGGCCATCGATCTTGCCGAGCAACCACAAGGCCCGGGCGCGGTGCCGAGGATTGGCGGACTCGGTGAAGACTTTGAGCAGCGCCGGCTCGGCTCGAGCGCCCATCTTGTGCAGCTCGGTCCAGGCAATGTACTGAGTCGCCAGATTCGGATTCCGCAATGCGGCGACGCAGCCATCCATCGTCTTGAAGTCCGGTTTGGTTACTTTATAACTGTCCCCTTGATCCGGCGGGGTCACACGGAATAGGCGACCGTGCTTCGTGTCCTCCATGCGATGGCCGCCGACGCCTGGATCGTACCAGTCGGCGATGATCAGCGTGCCATCGGGAGCAACGCACACATCCGATGGCCGGAACCAGCGGTTGGCGGTTCCATCGAGGATGTTGACGGTCTCGGCGTTGTATCCCGCGCCACTATTGGTGACAGGATAGCTGCGAACGATACTCGGTCCGGCGTCACAGTGAATGACCTGTCCTTGGAAGACCGGTGCCAGCAATGAGCCCTCATAGACGCAAATCCCGGTTGGCGAACCCGCGCCGGTCTGCAGCAAATTCGGGACGACGCCCGGATCGTTCAGATGCCAATGGCGCAGCGGGATTTCCTCTTCGAGATTCGTGCGTTCCGCCTGCCACCCAGCACCCGTCATCTCATCCTTATACCCATAGTTCCCGAACTCCATCACGAAATTGATGCGCACGCCCCGGTTGCCATCGTCGTCGTTATCCGATTGCCAGAGCGTACCAAATGAATCGACGGCGACTTCCCAATTGTTGCGAAAGTTCCAGCCCAGCGTTTCGAGTTGGCTGCCGTCGAGATTACAGCGAAAGACCATTCCCTGCTGATAGGGTTTGCGTTGGTCATTTACCTCGTTGCCGGCCAGATCGATGATCGGCTTGCCATTCTTATCGCGGAGCTGTTTTCCTTCGTTACCAAAGTTGAAATATAGTTTCCCGTCGGGGCCGAACACCGCGGCGTGGATGCCGTGGTCGTGTTGCACGCCGGAAATTCCGGTGAACAGCACATCTTTGCGATCCGACTTCAAGTCGCCGTCTTCGTCCGTTAAGACGAACATACTATCGCCGGCCGAAACGACGACGCGCGTGCCGCGCCCCGACGGAGTACCCAGCACGCAAATGCCGTGGGCGGAATCGATATCGCGGCCTTGATAAAACGTCGTCGTCTTGTCCGCGGTGCCGTCCTGGTTCGAGTCCTCCACGATCAGAATCCGATCGCCTTCTTTACGTTCTTCCTGATCGGCGTTGCGGAAGCGGCGATAGTTGATGACTTCGCAGACCCATACGCGGCCGAGATGATCGATGTCGATATCGGTCGGGCTGAACATCATCGGCTCGGAAGCGAACAGAGTCGCGTCGAGATCGGGGTGCACGGTCAATTGCTCGATCGCGGCGTTTGACTCATGACTAACTGGAGCCGCGCCGGGATTGCTATAGAGTTTGGACAGGAACGATTTGCCAGGATCGGCGGTAAAGACCACGAACTCGACACTGGTCGTTTGGCCGTTTCCTTGATTCGTGCCGCCGTTATCGAGCCCGGCGCGGGCCTTGAATCGCGTATAGCCGGCAGGCAGGTCGAACGTGATCGCGGAGTTGGCATGGGTGCCGATTCCGTATTCGACCGGCTTGCCTGCGATGCGCAATTCGCCGTTGTCCGCATTCTTGTTGACCCGGACTTGCCCCCATTCGGACGATGCGGCAGCCCACTTGAGGTCCGTGAGTTTCTTCTCGCCGCTTGGACCAACGAGACGCGGTTCTGCCCAATCGGCCCAGTCGCACGAAAATCCGTTGCCGCCGTCGGTCACTACCAAAACCAATTTCTTGGCCGCTGTGATATCCACGTCGACAGCAACTTCATGATTCGGCGTGCGGGACGTGACTAGCGAGCTGTGGAAAGCCGGCTTCGCCGCAACTGCAGCTCCTTTTTCGGCACGCTTGGCTTTTTTCAGCTTGTTGTTCGCCTGCTTACGATCCGCCGGCAATTTGAATTGCTGGCGAATCTGTTCCCGATTGAAATTTGCCGGCGGTGTTTCGTCCTGATTCGATTCGAGATCTTCCAGTGTTTTCGGCTGATCATTGACCCCGTCGGACGGCACTTCCACTTTGGCGCACCAGGCGATGGCGTTCAGCACTAACTTGCGAAAGTTGGGATCGGACCAGTTCCAATGGACATGACCGCCCGTGAAACCAAATCCGCGGCCACCGTCGGGACGTTCCGCGGCCCAGGCGACGTGTTGCGGTTCACCTTTCGCGACCGCGCGTCGTACGTCCGGATTCCCGCTGTGCGGGCCATCGGCACGCGCCAACGTGTCTGGTCCTGGCAGGTCGGAAAGGATCGGCGTGACGCCTTTCATGCCATCGCGAAAGCGCATGTGGTAGTACCACTCGTCGTTGATCTCGAACGGCTGCACACCTCGGGCGATCGGATGATCGGGAAACTTCGCGAACTTCGCCGTCCAATGCGGATTTACCGACCAGTTCATTTCAAAATAACCGCCGATCCAGTCGAGGAATTTCTCGCCGGATGGTGCTTTCGGGACTTCGACGGCGTAGTGGATACAGACGATGCCGGCTCCTTTCTTGGCCAGCGCGTCGAGGTCCCCGAGATGTGGGTTCACCATGTGCCCGCCCCCTCCGTCGCCATACATCACAACGCAGTCGGCCCCCTCGAGCACTTTGGCGTCTGTGGGCCAGCCGTAGTGATAGACGTTCGCTTCAATGGGCAGACCGCTTTGGTTGAGCGAATGCGCGAGCAGGGTACAGCCCGCAAGATGATCATGGGCTCCGTAGCCGTGGCTTTTGCCCCCAGCCAGGAAGACGACCTTTTTCTTCGCCGAGTTCAATTGCGACGTCTTGGCACCCGCGAGTCGCTTCAGGCGGATATTGCGGAATTGGACCTTCATCGGCTCGCCGGCATGCAGTTGCAACGCGAGTAGTCCACTCGCGCGACGTTGCGCTTTGTCCTCGTCGGTCAACTCACAAGTAACGTGTCCATTGATCTTGTGCGTGAAGTCGAAGCCTTTCGCAATGATGTGGTATTCGTTCCAGTCTTCTTTCTTGATTTTCGTCTGCAGTTCATTCGAATCGCCGACGGACCCGACGACCTTGGGTTTGTGGTCATCGCCGATCACCGTTTTTTGGCCACGATCGGCGAGAATTCCGCGAAAACGTTCGCCGTAGCAGATTCCGGAGTATCTGTCTTTCGCTTCAAAATCTCCTTGATAACCGCCGATCACCCACTTTTCGTTCGGCACTTCGAAGCTGCGGTATTGGATGCCAGAGTTGCCGCCGACAATACGATATTGGAGCTTCAACTCAAAGTCGGCTGTATCGCCTTTCCGCCAGATAATGAACGTGTTGGATTTGGTAGGTTTTTCTTTCGTCGTCTGACCGGTGAGAGTTCCCTCTTCAACGCGCCAGAACTCGGGATTGCCATCCCAACCGTCGAGCGTCTTGCCGTCGAAAATGGTTTCAAAGCCAGCCTCATCAGCGGCCAGCAACGGCAACGCGAATTGAGCCGTCAACACTAATGCGAGCAAACCGCGCCAGGCATTCATTGCAAAACTCCTAAGATTCTGAGGCACCCCGGAAAGGGCCAATAAAGCAACAAGCTTTTGGATTGAGCGGGGACCGTGAATTGAATTGTAAGCCGATTATTCCTTGAGCGGTGGGACTGACACAGTGACCGAGTTCGAACGGGTGGGCGTTGTGCGATTTCCCACCGCCTCGGTACATCGAGCTGGACTGGAGCCAACCTCATTGGGGCCGATTCCAGTGCCACCCCCAGCGAATTTGACCCGCACCAGCATGATCGATGGACATAGATGGCGAGGGCCCAAGGTGAGAATCGATAGTCTGGGCAAGCGAACACGATAGCTGCGTGTTTTAGGTAAGTCAAACGACCCAGTGATTGACCTTTTTCGCATCCGTGGTTTTCGCTACGATCCCCCCCGCTTCACCTGCATTTCGCAGTGGATGCTCTGGAATCACCTTGTCTTTTCCGGGCAATCCAGGCAATCACACGAGGACTTTTCAATGAAAAAGCCCCTACACACTCTTGGCATTTTGTTTTGTGGATTGGCAACCTTGACGTGGCTTGTTCCGACGCAAGTGTTCGCCGCGGAGGTCAACGGAACGCGAGCCCCGAGCACTGCGAGTCGGCCAGTGATTCGTGATGTCGCATTGGGATCCAACGGCAGCATGATCGGCCAGCTCGTTGATGTCCAAGGACGGGCACGCCCGAACCAAGTCGTGGTGGTACAGCGTCAGGGCACCGAACCGCGCCGGACTCAGACCGATCAAGACGGTCGGTTCAGGTTCAGCGGGCTTTCGGGGGGCACCTACCAAATCGCATCGGTCGATGCCGCGACCCTGTGCCGTTGCTGGACAGAGAAAACGGCACCTCCCGCCGCCCGACAGGAATTGTTGTTGGTTTCCGGCGAAGGTGTCGAGCGCGGACAACACCCCTTCGGCGAAATATTGTTCTCGGCACCAATTTTGATCGCGTTGGTAATCGCGGCGGCAATCGCCATTCCGATTGCCGTGCACAACTCTCAGGACGATGCGAGTTAATTCTGCGGCCGTGGCACACAGGAGTGGCCCGAATCCTGGGCGGTTGACTTGAATTCCTTTGGCGGTCTCCACTGGATAAACTCGCAAAGTCGTAATTGAACATGGATGTTCCTTTCGCATTGCGCACCGCGATTTGCCTGTTAGTCGCCGGGCTTGCGACCGGGTGTAATCGCGGTGTGATCTATCACCCCACTGCTTTGCCGTTGGAGTTTCATGCTCCGCAGTTGTCGAGCATGAACAAAGTCGATCTGTCGCGAATGGCCCAGTCACTGGGGGACACTGAAATGTTGTATCCCGGCGACGTGGTATCGGTCACGATTTCGACAGGCTTAGAAAAAGCGACGCCGACTGAATGGAAGGAGCGGATCGCGGAAGATGGGACCGCCAACATTCCGCTAATCGGTGTCGTTCCGATCGCGGGCCTTCAACTTCCGTATGCGGAGCAAATTATCCATGACGAGAGTGTCAACCGGGGCAAGTTCGTGAACCCGAATGTGACTTTGTTGATCGTCGCTCGCCGTTCCAACAGCGTGACGGTCGTCGGCGAGGTTGAAAAACCAGGAACCTACAAACTCCCCGCCTCGAACAGCCACGTCCTGGCGGCGATTACCGCGGCGGAAGGACTGACGAAAGACGCAGACACGATCATCGAAGTGCGTCATGCGTCCGCAGGGCACGAAATGGCGGAAGCACCACAACTTCCCGGCAGTCCGGGAAGCGTCACCGAATTGGCCGGCTTTCGCCAGCGCCAGCAATCGCCGACGATGCCGCCACGATCGGTTCGCATCGATTTGCAGCAATCCACTCAGATCCATCCCGACAGTTTGCAAGTCGGCGACGGATCGACCGTCATGGTGATGAAAAGGGCGAAACGGTACGTGCATGTCATCGGACTGGTGCGAAAGCCGGATCAACTTGAGATGCCAGATGACCAAGAAATGCGTCTCTTGGACGCAATCGCGAAGGGGAACGGACGCACGCTGGAAGTAGCCGACAAGGTACGCGTGATTCGCAGCGTCTCGAATCATCCGGAGCCAATAATCGTTGAAGCCTCGATTCGAGAAGCCAAACGAAACGCCGCCGCGAATATTCGCTTGGCTCCGGGGGACGTGGTGAGCGTCGAGGAGACGCCGACGACCCTGATCGTTGGCACCGTTAAAGATTTCGTCCGCTTCGGTTTCACGGCCGGGATTCCAGGGTTTTAGTCAACTTCGATGCGCATGCGATGAATCAAGAAGTTAACCAACTAGCTGGCGAGTCGTCCTCCACCAACACGGCCACCGCGGACGCGCTGCAAGCGGCATTGCGGTTCTTGCGCGTGCTGCGATTCCGCAAAGCGTATGTGGTCACAACGCTTTTCGTGGCCGGACTGTTGGGTGTCATTAATTATTCGACAGTCGCGCGGATTTACGAAGCCAATGCCTCCGTGCTGATCACTCAAAGTAGCGACGCGTTGAATGCCTCGACGTCACCTGAGGCGTCGCGGGAATTACTGATTCCCACTTACGAAAAGCTTTTTACGAGTCCGGTCGTTTTGGATAGCGCGCTGCTAAAAATGACTGCGCTGCCCAGTTCTGCGCTCATTGACGTCGCACATCTGCCGCGCGACAAATGGGCGGAAGCGATCAAAGACAACTTTACCGCACGTCGCGCCCGTCAAACGAACATCATCGATCTGGCCTACCGATCCAAATCACGCGAGGCAGCCGAGGCCATCCTGGACGTTGTTTTGCAATCGTATTTGGACTTTATGGAGAAGACGCACAAAGACGTCTCCGTCGAAATTGCGAATCTGCTTGACGTCAAAATCCGCGAAAATCAGGCCGCGTTCGACAAAGCCTCGACGGAACTTCTCAGGATCAAGCAAGATGCCGGCGTCGTGATCCGCGACAAAGAGAATTTCTTGCATCCCATCGTTCAGCGCGTGGTCGAAATCAACCAGGCTCGGATCGAAGCCCAAAAGCAACGTTTGGAATTGGAAGCGACTGCGGAAACTGTCCGTGACGCCGTGGCCCAGGGGCGCGACCTCCGACAATACCTGCTGCAATTGGAGCCCACCGTCGGCCGCGAAATGCTCGTCAGCGGTCTCGGCCTCAATCCGCAGTTCGCAGAAGTCGTCGGCAATATCGAACGTCAGCTGATGGACCAGCGCGCGAAACTCGAATCGAAAAGCCCATTTCTCGGGCCAACGCACCCGGAAATCGTAGAACTACAGCAAAGCATTAGGGACGCCGAGAAGTATCTGAACGAGTATCAGGCCAGCGTGACCAAACGCGTCAACGCGATTAGCGGAGAACAACTGGCTCCGACGTTGATCTCGATGGTCGACGAGAAGCTCGCTAAGACCAAAGCCCATGAGATTCAACTCGACTTGGCCTACAATAAATCCCATACGGACGCCCTGCTCTTGAACGACCGACTCGTGCAGTTGCAAATTGCCGAGGATAAACGGGACAGCCTGCGTACTTTTCAACAGACGTTACAGGACCGTCTGAAATCGATCGACCTCCTCTCGGCTCGCAACAACGTGCAAGTCGATATCGTGGGCGAAGCAATTGCATCCGACATTCCCGTGTGGCCGAAATTGAAAATCGTGGGGCTGATCTGCTTAGTGGGTGGAGCAGCTGTTGGATGTGCGATCGTTTATGTGCTCGACCTGCTCGACGATCGATTCCGATCACCGGAAGAACTGCGCGAACAACTAGGCGTGCCGCTACTGGCGATGGTCCGGAACTTGGAAGTCCAAGCGGACGGCGGTCGAGACGCACTGCATGTCTTTGTTTCGCCCCGGTCCGTGGAAAGCGAATCGTTTCGGACGCTCCGCACAACTCTCGCGTTCTCCGGCCAGGACTCAAATCGCCTGGCGATCACCAGTTCCGAACCCGGTGACGGCAAGACCACCATTTTGGCGAACTTGGGCGTCTCGTATGCCCAAGCCGGCAAACGAACGCTGTTGATCGATGCGGATATGCGCAAGCCAGGTTTGTCGAAATTGTTTCAAATGCGCGGCATGAGTGGCATGTCGGAAGTGCTACGGTCCGACGAGGACCTCGACACCGCCTGCATGGCTCGGATCCAAGAGACCGGCGTCGAGAATCTCTCGGTGCTTCCCTGCGGTCCCAAGCCGTCTAATCCGGTGGAATTGCTCAGCGACCCACGGTTTACCGACTTGATCGCCTGGGCCGAGACCCATTACGACCAAATCCTGATTGACTGCCCACCCGTGATGGCAGCTGCGGACGCCGCGATCGTCGGGCGGCTCGCCGACGGCATCCTGCTGGTGGTGCAACCCGCCAAGAACCATCGCCGGCTGGTGATTCGAGCAGCGGAAAGCCTGATCAACTTACAAGTCAATTTGCTCGGCATCGTGGCCAATCGGGTCGGCGACGACAAGGAATCCTATGGTTATGGTGGCTACGGTTACGGATATGGTTACGGCTATGGTTACGGCTATGGCTACGGCCACGAAGAAGATGTCGAGGAAACCGATCAGGCGGCTGCCGATCCAGATGAAGAACCTTCGACACCTCAGCGCAAGAGCGAAACCGCCGAACCGGATCAACCGTCGCGGGGAAATGTCCGGCCGCGGCGAGTTGCCTAATCGCCCAATCGCCTAAGCGCCTAAGCGCCAAATCGCTTAATCGGATGCTCAGACAATCGTTTGCCGGTCTTCTTTTCCCAGCCGGCAAAGTTTGCCAACTGACAACCGTCTTGTTGGCAAATATTTCCGCATCCCCTGGATCTAACGATGACAGAAAGTCTATGCTGGGTTTTCATCCAGACATAAGCTGCCGGGTATGCAAAAATGTCATAACACCAAACAGATTATGCCGAAGAATCCTGAATCAATCTTAATTGCGCAAATGCAGACGGAATTGTTTTTGGAGCGTCCTGTCTTGGCACGATCGTTGCAACTGGGTGCTCTATGTCCATCCAAGCAATGGGATTCGCCCGAATGAGTTCGCCCTTGAGTTTACCTTGGCTCCGTTTGTGTCTTGTTCTGCACAATCACCAGCCCATTGGTAATTTTGATGGCGTGTTCGAGCAAGCGTATCAGGACAGCTACTTGCCGTTTTTGGACGTCTTCGAGCAATACCCCGACATCCGGTTATCGTTGCACACCAGCGGGCCGCTCATGGAATGGCTCGACGAGCGCCATCCGGAGTACGTCGACCGACTGGCACAGTTGGTGAACATCAAGCGTGTGGAAATCATCGGCGGTCCGTTCTACGAACCGATTCTCACGATGATTCCGCCGCGCGATCGCATCGGGCAGATCAACACGTACACGAAGTGGCTGGAGTCGCGGCTAGGAGCGACCATCCGCGGGATTTGGGTGCCGGAGCGAGTTTGGGAGCAATCGCTGACGTCGGATTTGGCGACAGCCGGCGTGGAGTACCTGGTGCTCGATGACTTTCATTTCAAGAATGCGGGCCTGACGGAGGACGAACTGCACGGCCATTACCTCACGGAAGATGATGGCCGCGTCGTGGCGGTGTTCCCCGGAAGCGAACGGCTCAGATACTTGATTCCGTTCCGAGAGCCTGAGGAAACTCGCGATTACCTGCGTGGCATCGCGGAACGGCATCCAGGGGCGGTAGCCGTCTTTGGCGATGACGGCGAGAAACTGGGGACGTGGCCGGAAACCCATCGGCTCGTCTATGAACACGGCTGGTTGCGACGATTCTTTGACATGTTGCTTGCTCAACGTGAATGGCTGAACACGTCCACCTTGGCCGACGCGTACGACGAGCACCCGGCGGTTGGAAAGATCTATTTGCCGGATGGCAGCTATCGCGAAATGACGGAGTGGGTACTGCCCGTCGATCAGCAGGTGGAGTACGAGAATATCAACCATGAGCTCGAAAACGATCCGCGCTGGCCGCGGGTCAAGCGCTTTGTTCGCGGCGGCTTTTGGCGAAACTACAAAGTCCGCTATCCGGAAGCGAACGAAATGTATTCGCGGATGATGCTGGTCAGCCGACGCCTCGATCAGGCGGAGCGGGAAGGAGTGCGTGGTGAGGAGATTGCAGCGGCGAAACGAGAACTGTATCGCGGGCAGTGCAATTGCAGCTATTGGCATGGCGCGTTTGGCGGCATCTATCTGCCTCATCTCCGCAACGCCGTGTATCAACATTTGATCGCCGCCGAGAATCTTCTCCATCAGGCGACCGGCAAGACCGGTCCGTGGGTCGACGCGACAAACGACGATTATAATTTTGATGGCTTGCCCGAGATTCGGCTGGCCAATGACAAGCTGCTCGCACTCCTCGCTCCGACACAGGGAGGCATGTTGTACGAGCTGGACGTGCGTTCGATTTGCCATAACCTGCTGGCCACGCTGACGCGGCGTCCGGAAGCGTATCATCGCAAAGTCCTTCGCGGCGCGCAACAGAACAACGAACAATGCGCGAGCATTCATGACCGCATCGTGTTCAAGCAGCCCGATCTCGATCAGCGTTTGCAGTACGATCTTTTCCCACGCAAGAGTCTGCTGGACCATTGTTATGACGAAGGGGTGACGCTGGAAACGGTGGCCCGCGGCGAGGCGGTGGAGCGCGGCGACTTTCTTCTGGGTGTCTTTGAGACCAAGCTCCGTAAGAGCCCGGACCGAATCCAGGTGCACATGACGCGCGACGGCGTGGCCTGGGATCATCCCATTCGCATCACGAAAGGGGTGACATTGGCCGCCGGCGGGCAGATGCTCGAATTCGCCTATCTATTGGAGAACCTGCCGACAAACCGAGCGTTCCATTTTTCGGTGGAGTTCAATTTGTCGGGTTTGCCATCCGGCGCTGATGACCGGTACTTCTATCGAGGTGATCGTGGACGGCGTCTCGGGCAACTTGGCACGAAACTCAATCTGCAACAAGTCGATGACCTCGGTCTCGTCGACGAATGGCTCGGGATCGATGTGCACTGGTCGGTCAATCGCCTCACCGATGTCTGGGCGTTTCCTGTCGAATCGGTCAGTCAATCGGAAGGGGGTTTCGAATTGGTACATCAGTCCGTAGTGCTTCAGCCGCACTGGATGGTCCAGGCCGATCCCGACGGGCGATGGAGTGTCACGATGCAGCTGGCCATCGACACGTCCCTTGCCGAGCGACGCTGTGAACAGACTGCGAAGGCATTCGCCTAGAACCGCCTCGCGCAACTCCACGATTAATTCTGTGCACCCAGTGGCAGGACTGAACTCGGGTGGGGTGTCGGTTGAGACTTCCAAGATCGCTCAACCAGACCAACGTACCGAAACATCTTCACCGTCGAACTTTTGACGTGACGCCCATCCCTATGGGACCGTCCCCTCGCCGCATTGGCATTAATCAATGCGCTCGATCAAGTGCCGCGATAAGTGCATTCCGCAGAGTGTGCCGACTACGGGAGACGAGCTGTGCCGACTTTGGGTGGCGGCGTGGTGTCTTGCCCTAGCACCATGGCAATTGATTAGAATCAGTTAACGCCCTGACTGGGCACGGAACTTCTCAGAAGAGACTCAGATACTCCTTTGCGTACGAATGGCGGCAATGAAGCGTTCGACGACTGAAATTCGCGCCGCGTTTTGGCATAGTCTCGTGCGAGATACTCGCAAAATAAGAGTATTCGCTTTCAGCGGGGCCGTTGGCTGCCTGGTGGCGGCGTTTCTCGGCGAGATCTGGCTCCGCGCCACGTACATACCGGCGGCTTCTCAGGTATCGGACTATACGATCTGTTTGCTACTGGACACGTCAGGCAGCATGCACGGCGAGAAGTTCCAGGAGATGAAACGGGCCGCCACCGAATTCGTGCGTGGACGAGACCTATCACATGACAAGCTCGCAATCGTGGGATTTGGAAGCCATTCCTATACCGCGACGACACTGACACGTGATGCCTCGGCACTCGCGGCCGCCAT
This sequence comes from uncultured Pirellulaceae bacterium, assembly GCA_964519825.1. Lineage (GTDB taxonomy): Bacteria > Planctomycetota > Planctomycetia > Pirellulales > Pirellulaceae > CAZFLF01. Next base: position 15,965 of record CAZFLF010000006.1, read on the forward strand.
CGAGGAGTTGGAGGATGGAGGGGGCACCAACATGATGGCGGGGCTACGCACGGCGGCCGCAGTTGTCAGCGGCAGCGACGGGCCAAAGAGCATCATGCTGTTTACGGACGGCATGCCCGATAACCAAGAGGCGGCGCTCCAAGCGGCGGAATTCTGCAGACAAAACAGAACGGAGATCGTCGCGGTCGCGACCGGCGATGCGAACGTGGACTTTTTGGCGCATGCCACCGGCAATCCACAACTCGTTTTTTCCGCCAACACAGGGCAGTTCTCATCCGCGTTTCAGCAAGCGAGCAAGGTTATCGGGCGGAGACAATTGCTCGAATCTGAAGGTGGCGGTGGTAGTTATTTAAGGGAGGTCACCCGTTTGGCCGTTTGGACCGCCCTGATCGCGGCGGGCTTGGCACTGGCTCTTGTCGTGGGACAGAACGTCTATTTTGGACGCCCCTTGTGGCGAACTGCGGAGGGTGGGCCGGCAATACTGGGCGGCTTGGCCGTCGGCGCTGTCGCGGGGACAGTTGTTCAAGGCGCATTCGGGGCAGTAACGATGCTGCCTGAAATGTTGGTCCTGGCGGGACGCCTCGCGGGTTGGACAGCCCTCGGCGCGATGATCGGTGTGGCGATCACTCGGTTCGTCCCTAATCTACGATTGAAGCGCGGACTACTTGGTGGCGCAGTCGGCGGCTGGATTGGTGGCATTCTGTTCCTGGTGTTGGCAATCGTCGGGGAAACGGGGGGACGGCTCTCGGGTGCGACGGCCGTGGGACTGGCAATTGGTGGAATGATCGCCATTGCGGAAGTCGCGGGTCGGCGGGCGTGGCTGGACGTTGTTTACGGACCGAAAGAAAAACGTTCCATCACGCTTGGTCAGCAGGCACTGACCGCCGGCAGCAACAAGGAGTACTGCCAAATATTGATCATGGGAGTACCGCCGGTAGCGCTTCGCTACTTGCTAAAAGACAACCGCGTGATGCTGGAGGATGTCCCCGTTGGGCGCATGTTCGAGGTCCATGACGGCGACACGCGTCAGGTCGGAAAAGTCTCGTTGGTCGTTCGGCGAGCCGCCGGGTCCATGGCAAGCAGTGACTCGCCGTCGAAACATCAACCATTTCATGTCGAGGAACCAGCGACGTCACCGGGTCAAAAATGGGCGGCGGCGCTGGATCGCGCGGTACCTACGTCGATGGGAACCGGTGTCAGTCTCGCCCCGGCGGCGGCCGCCGACAGAGCCGCACATGCCACGGGGTTCTTTCTGAATGCTCGGGGAAGAGTTTTGCCGCTGGTCGAAGGCGCCCGATTCACGGCACAACACTTGGAACTCCGCGACGGGTTTTCTCCTGCGGAGGTCTGTGCAGAAGTAGTCCCAAATCCAGCCCAGCCGGGAGTGTTCGGTCTGAAAAACCTGACACAGATCCGATGGCGGGCCGTGCTGGCCAGCGGCGAGGCTCGTGAGATTGAGCCAGGGAAGAGCATTCGCCTAGCGAAGGGAACCCAAATCACCGTTGGACAATCGAGTTTGTTGATCGAGTAGCGTGCGAAACATTCATCCGCCGTAAATTTCCCTTTAGCGCATATGAGGCAACTGTCATGACGAATCGCCCCGGTGGCGCACTCGCCACACGCCCCTTGCAGTTCATCTGGATCGTTGACTGCTCCGGATCCATGGAGGGAAAGAAAATCGAATCGCTGAACTTCGCAATCCGCGAGACGATTCCCGCAATGCAGGAGGTCGCTCGCGAGAATCCTAATGCCCAGGTGCTCGCGCGGGCCGTCCGTTTTTCCGATGGGGCTCACTGGCACATCGCGCAGCCAACCGACATTAACGACTTCAAATGGCCCGATCTGCGAGCCGATGGCGTGACGGATATGGGAGAGGCTCTGAAGCTCGTTGCGGATGCTCTGCGGGTGCAAAACATGCCGCCCCGCGGTTTGCCGCCGGTGCTTGTGCTGATCTCCGACGGGCAACCAACGGATGACTACTCTTCTGGCCTGGCAGCGCTCATGGCACAGCCCTGGGGGGTGAAAGCGGTGCGAATCGCGATTGCGATCGGCGACGATGCCGACAACGACATCTTGCAGAAATTCATCGGCAACCCCGAAGTGAAACCGTTGCGAGCGGACAACACCCGTGACCTGGTGAGGAAGATTAAGTGGGCCTCGACCGTCCCGCTGAAGGCTGCGTCGAATCCGGCCAGCCGGACACAAGAGCAAGGCGAGGCTGCAGGGAACGTTCCGCTGCCAGCTCCCCCCGAGGCAACAGGGCCGGTATCGGCTGACGACGTGTTTTAGCAGTCCAGGCAATGGGTTCGTTGATAACCGGCGTCGGGAGCGGATGTCCAATGTCAGTGATGCCTAAATGGGAGGTGATCGGTGCGACCGTCCGTGGTGCATCACACGTTCGCTCGAATCTCCAAAACCAGGACGCTGTGCGAGTCGAGTTAACGGGTGGTGAGAGGCTGCCGGCGTTACTCGTGGTCTCGGACGGCCACGGCAGCAGCAAGTGCCTGCGGAGCCACGAGGGTTCCAGACTTGCAGTGGACATCGCCATCGATGAACTACGGGAATTCTCCGAGTTCGCCGCACGGGAACGACTTCCTCCCGCCGAGATTCACCGGCAGGCCCGTGAACAGTTGCCGCGCAGATTGTGGTGTAAGTGGCGAGAGAAAGTTCAACAGCACTTCGCAGAAAACCCGTTTTTAGACGACGAGTTGGGGCGACTCGAGGAAGCAACCGCGGTCACCGTCAGGGAGCTAACTGCCCGCGATGGTCCATTTGTCGCTTACGGCGCAACGCTCGTCGCAGCGCTGCTCGGTCAGGCGGAATGGAGTGCAGGCCAAGCCACGGCCGCGGAGAAGCCTTCCGACCTGGAGCCCGCAATACCAGACAACGGCGCGAACCGCGGGAATTACCTCGTCTGCCTGCAACTCGGTGACGGCGAGATCCTGGCCATTTCCGGTGACACGCATCAGGTCGAGCAACCGATCCCCGCGGACGCGGACTTGATTGCGAATGAAACCACGTCGCTGTGCCAAGACGAGGCCTGGGAGAAATTCCGGGTTTCCTTTCGCTACCTACTCGAAGATCGTACGCCGCCGCTCATCCTGTTGGCGACGGACGGATATCCGAATTCGTTTCAAACTCCGGAAGGATTCCGCCAGGTTGCTGGCGACCTGCTCAACCTGTTGGAGCGAGACAGCGTCGAGGTTGTGAGAAACCAATTGCCGGGTTGGCTCGAGACCGCCTCAAACCAGGGAAGTGGCGATGACGTCTCGGTAGCGATTCTTTACTGTCCGCGACCGCCTGGGGAACAGGGTGCGCGGGCGACTGGGGATTATGAATTCGCCCAAGAAAAAACTGAACTCGTTAAACGGCCGCTCGGTCCGCTGCTCGTGCAACGTTTTAATCAGGTACAGCAGGTTTTAAGGCAGGTACTGCAGACAGCTCGTAAGTACTTTGTTATCGCGCAGCGGTACTTCGTTGTCGCGCGTCGTTGGTTTCGCAGGCATCCGACCGTAGGTCTTATTTCCGCTTTTGTCGCGTTGCTGCTTGCAATTTACAGTGTGATTGTTTCGGGCTACTTGTTTGATTGCCAATCGTCATGAATGAACTGCTTAAGGCGGGACAAGTCGTCGAGACCGTGATATCCGGCCAGCCTTGCCAGGTCGAGCGATGCCTGGGTGGCGGTGGGCAAGGAGAAGTTTATCGAGCCATCTGGGCGGGACGTCCGTTCGCGTTGAAGTGGTACTTTCCCCACACGGCCACCGCCGAACAAAGGGAGGCTCTCGAAGGCCTACTCAAGGCACATCGCCCGCCCAGCGACAGCTTTCTTTGGCCGCTTGACCTGGCCCAATCGCGCAATGTGAACGGCTTTGGTTACATCATGCGGCTGCGCGAGCCGCGATTCAAAAGCCTCTTTGATCTCGTTACGCGCAGAATCGATCCCAAGTTTGCCGCTCTGACAAAAGCGGCCCTGGAGCTCGTCGACAGTTTTCACAAACTTCATGCCGAAGGGTTGTGCTACAGGGACATATCCTTCGGCAATGCTTTTTTTGATCCGCAAACCGGTGAAGTGCTCATTTGTGATAACGATAACGTTTCCGAAAACCGATCGCGTGTAGCAGGGATTTTGGGCACGCCTGACTTCATGGCACCCGAGGTTGTGCGAAGAGAGGCATTGCCTAGCCGGCAGACTGATCTGTTCTCGTTGGCCGTCCTGCTGTTCTATGTCTTCTGCAACAGTCATCCATTGGTTGGGAAACGTATTCTTGCGATTCGCAGCTGGGATCTCCCGGCGCGAAACAAGATGTTTGGGCAGGAACCGCTGTTCATCTTTGACCCCCGCAATCCGTCGAACGAGGCGGTCGACAAGACTCGCGATCCAATGGGAGAGGCGGGATACAACGCGCTTCAATCGTGGCCGATCTATCCGCAGTTCCTGCGCGATGCCTTCATCAAGGCCTTTACCAGTGGCGTTCTCGATCCGGAATACGGCCGTGTGACGGAAGGGGAATGGAAAGTTGTCCTGTCCCGTTTACGCGACAGCCTGATGACCTCTTGTCCTTGCCGCGCGGAAAACTTTTTCGATCCAACGGAATTGAATGCGGAAATGAAATACCAGAAGGCCTGCTGGAATTGCGGAAAGGTCCCGCCGCTGCCATTCCGGCTGCACCTCGGTAAACTCGTGATCGTGCTCAACGGCGACACGCGGCTATGGGCACACCATCTGAATGAGAATTCGGACGTGTCGGACCAAGATGTAGTGGCCGAGGTAACGAAGCATCCCGTCAATCCGAACACCTGGGGTCTGAAGAATCTCGGCAGTGGGCGATGGGTGGCAACAACGGTCGACGGAGCGATCCGCGAGGTTGAGCCTGGCAAAAGTATCGTGCTCGCCACGGGGACGAAGATTGCCTTCGGTAAGCTGACGGGCGAAGTACGTTACTGAACGACGTGACGGCGCCCGCGAACTACGTAGAAACGCAAAAAGAGTTACCCCGGGTAAATCCCCGGAGTTAAATACCGCATGCACCCGACACCCCGCGAGAAGCTCCGCCAGATCATCGAGCGGTATGGGCCAGACGTATCGCTTGACGCGCGGCGCTGCGAAGCCTTTCTCCGCGACCTCTGCGGAGATTTCCGTAAGGAGATCTTTGTGCTGACAAGCGCGGCCCGGGAGGGGATTCCCCAGGCGCTTCGGGCGACGATAGGTATGCCGATTAGCGCCCTTCTCGCCTTTCACAGCAAACAGATGCACGAAAACCTGGGCATTTCCGAGGATCTATGTACCTGGGCGGTCGAGACGTGGGCCTTCGCTCTCGGCGTTGTCGCAGCGAATGAAGTCCGCCCTGAAACACATTGTCCGGCCTGTGACGTCAAGATCCGGATCCCGCAGAGACTGTATGGGCGGCAAGCCAAATGCCCAAAATGTCTGACTCCTCTCATGATCTCCGTCGCAGGCGTTCCCGCGCTGCGATTACAACCGGATGAGCCGGCTGTGTTCGCCGCTCCGTCGGTGAGCGAACAGGAATTTGGGCCAACTTTCGCGGAAATCGTTCCGGAGCAAAGCGAATCGGCCGAGGATGTCTTTCGACAAGTTGTATCGCAGACCATTCAGACGAGTGGCTCATTCCAGCCGGAGCATCTGCCGCACTTGGATCAAGCGCGGTCTTCGTTGGGTCTCAGCTACGACACATCGCGTCGGATCATCAACGAAGTAGCAGTCGCCTTGCTCCCGGCCGCAACTCGACGCCAATCCACCCACGCCAGAAATGCAACCCGCGACACATCGGTTAGTCCCATTATCGGAAAGCAGGTTAGTCCGCCACCGATCGCCGCGGACGCTGGTAAATCGGTCCCACAGCTCAATGGTCCGCCACCGATCATCAATAACTTGGAGACTTCTGCCGGGCAGCTCGAAGCCGGAATATCGTGGAGTGAACCTACGATGTTCATTGGAAAGGATTCCTGGGAGGCAGACTGGTCATCGAAACCTGAATCATCTTCGGCACAGGTCGGTGGGATCTATGCCCCGATCAGCTTTGACGAGGTCCGCCGTAAGGTGGCTAGACCGGCAACCGGGCTCATCGTGACCGGCATGTTAACAACGCTGGTCGGGTTTCTGTTGTTCGCAAAATTGTCAGCCGATGAGTTACCGCGCGACAACATCGCCATGGTGACCACCGGCCTGCCCATTCTCATTTCGCTTACGCTGGGAGTTGTCACACTCTTGGGTTCGTTCAAGATGCTTAACCTAGAGAGTTATCCCCTGGCAATGACTGCCGCGATTGTGGCGATGGTGCCTTGCTACTGCTGTGTTCTCGGACTTCCAATGGGGATTTGGGCAGTGAATGTACTTGGCGAACAGGACGTAAAACTGGCATTCATGCGTCGCTCCAATCACCACACGTAACATCTGAACAAATGGCGGTTTCCATGCCCGTAGTTGTCTGTCCTGGCTGCAGCGTGCGGATCCAAGTGAAAGCTGGAACCGTGGGGCGATTCCGCTGCGTTAAATGTGGTCAGGTTCTCGCGATCAACTTGCCTGGCGGGGAATCGAAGGCTCCAGCCGGAACATCCGCTGGGCCGAATCCGGAGAATGCGTGGGAGTCGTCGATACTGCCTCAGTCGCCGCTGCCCGCATCCAACCCGTTCCCAGCGCAAACGATGTTGCCAAAACCCCGCAGCCCTCTGTTAACCAGTCGTCGGACATCACAAACGGGAAAGTGGGATCCTGGCTTTCCGAGCTTTCTGAAACGACTCGGCATCGCGTTGGCCATTCTGGTAGTCGTATTGGCACTGCTGGCGGGTGTCGGGTTTGCTGCTGAACCCGTGGCATTTGTCGCTGTTGGCGTCGCGCTCGTTGCGGCGTTTGGCTTGGCATTGACGGGCCGGATTTGGATTATTGTGATCGCATTTCAAGAGAGCGTGGTGCAAGGTCTACTCGCGCTCTTTGTCCCCTATTACTGGCTTTATTTCGTTGCTACTCGCAAAGGGCGCTGCGGGCAGGCGTTGTCAGTATTCGGTTCGGCTCTCGTCCCAGGACTGTGCGGCGTGCTGATGGTGTTTCTATTCGAGCCTTACTATAGCCACCGAGGCCCGCGGCCGTTTCACGTTCCTCAGGGCCAGTTAGCAAAGATCGAGCAGCGGATTCGTGAGTCCCGCGAAACGTCTCCAAACCCCGATGTGTTGCGGTCGGTGTCGTTTCGAGTCCACCTGCTCCAACAGCCGAATCCGCACGAGAACGCCGAACGCGCTCTAGCCCGTTTGCCGGGATACGTTCCCGGGTCTTTCCGGCTGAGCGACGACCGGAAGTCCGTTTCGTTCCAATACAAAGGTGAGAAACTGATGGCTTCGCATTATGCAATGTTTCTTCCGGCTGAGGCGGGCATCATGATGGACCTGGATGCAACGTTCCAAGAGTAGTAGCTCTGCCGCCATGGGAAAAGGTGTCAGGAACCTTTTCTGGGCCGTCCGCGAGGTCGTAGGGTGGTTTCA